>JAKACE010000012.1 GCA_021821705.1 Actinomycetes bacterium
GGTCCACAAGACCGTGCCCGTGGCGCGACCGGCCGAGGCCGAGCTGTCCAAGCTGATCGAGAACACCTTCCGCCACGTCAACATAGCCCTGGTCAACGAGCTGGCCATCTTCGCCGCCGAGGCGGGCCTGGACATCTGGGAGGCCCTGGACGCCGCCTCGAGCAAGCCCTTTGGCTTCATGCGCTTCAACCCGGGCCCCGGGGTCGGCGGCCACTGCCTTCCCATCGACCCTAGTTACCTGTCCTGGCACATGCGGGCCAGCGTGGGCCGCAGCTTCCGTTTCGTGGAGCTGGCCAACGACATCAACGAGCACATGCCCGACTATGTCGTGGCCCGGGCCTCCCGGGCCCTCAACGAGGACCGCAAGGCCCTGAACGGCAGCCGCCTGCTGCTGCTCGGCCTGGCCTACAAACGCAACACCTCCGACATGCGCGAGTCGCCCTCCCTCCGGGTGGCCCAGCGCCTCGCCGACCTCGGTGCCGAGGTCCGCTACGTCGACAGCTACGTGCCCGAGGAGCGGGCCAGGCGGGCCGAGCCCCGCCTCCGGCGTGCCGAGCTCTCGGCCGACGAGCTGGCCTCCGCCGACCTCGTGGTCGTGCTGACCGACCACGACGACATCGACTACGAGGCCCTGGTGCTGGCCGCCCCTCGTGTCCTGGACACCCGGCACCGCTGCTCGGGAGAGGGCGTCGAGCACCTGTGAGCACGTACGGGCCGGGGACCGGGGGAGCTCCTTGAGCTCCCTGCCGGTCTGGGCCTACCTGGCCGTACTGGCCGGCTCCCTCTCGCTCAGCCTGGTGCTGGTGCCCGTGGCCCTGGCCCTGGCCCTCCGCCTGGGGGCCCTCGACCACCCCGGGCCCGCCAAATCGCACGAACAGGCGGTGCCCTACCTGGGTGGGGCGGCCATAGTGGTGTCGTTCGTGGCCGTGGTCCTGGTGGGCAATGCGGTGGACCCTCCACCGAGCGGCTACTACGAGCTGGTCGGCTTCCTCGGCCTGGGGGCTCTCCTGGGGATCATGGGCCTGGTCGACGACCTGAAGACCGGTGGCCTCAGCCCCCTCCTACGACTGGCGGTCGAGGTCGCCGCTGCCGGGGCTGTCTGCGCCCTGGGTGACAACACGCACCTGGCGGGCGTCCCTGGAGCGGCCAACGTCGCCATAAGCGTGGTCTGGGTCGTCGGGGTGACCAACGCCTTCAACCTGCTGGACAACATGGACGGCCTCTCGGCCGGCACGGCGGCCATCGCCTGCCTGGCCATATTCGGCGTCGCCTCGTTGCAGCACCGCTACCTGGTGGCAGCCCTGGCATTGGCCCTGGCCGGTTGCGCTGCGGGCTTCCTGCGCTCGAACTTCCACCCGGCCAAGATCTACATGGGCGACGCCGGCAGCCTCTTCCTCGGCTTCGTCATCGCCGTGCTCCTGCTCAAGCTGCGGGCAAACGCCCCCACCAGGGTGCCCGTGGCCGTCATCCTCGCCGTCCCCGGCGTGGCGCTGTTCGACACAACCCTCGTCGTCGTGTCCCGTCTGGCCCACCACCGCAGCCCTCTGCAGGGCGGCAAGGACCACACGAGCCACCGGCTGGTCGGCCTCGGGCTCTCCGTGCGCCAGGCCGTCGGCACGATCTACCTGGCGGGGGTCGTCCTCGGCTGCGCCGGCCTCGCCATGGCCGAGGTCGGTGACAGCGCGCGCCTGGTAGGCGTGCTCGGCCTTCTGGCCGCCGCCGCTGTATGTGCGGTACCGCTGGCGCGTGCTCATGTCTATGGAAGGCATGAAGGCTCCGAAGCGGTCCCCGATGTCCTCCCACCCTTCGCAGGACAGCGCACGGAGCGCCAGGCCCGAGGGACCCAGCTGGGACCGTGAGCACGGAAGAACCCCTGGTCCAGGTGCTCCTCTCGCTCTATGAACCGGGCGAGTACCTGGTACCGCAGCTCCAGAGCGTCAGGGCACAGGACCATCCGGCCGTCTATACGCTGGTGCGGGACGACGGTTCAAGCTCCGCAACGCTGGGGCGCGTCGAGGCGGAGCTGCACCACGTGGGCCCCCACCGCTTCGTCGCCGGCCCGCACCTCGGAGCAGCCAGGAGCTTCCTCTCCATGCTCGGCGAGCTCGAGCCCGAGGCCCAGTACGCCGCGTTCTGCGACCAGGACGACATCTGGATGCGAGGCAAATTGTCGCGTGCCGTGCACGCGCTCTCAGGCGTGCAGGGCCCGGCGATGTACTGCTCCGCGGTGAGGGTCACCACGCAAGACCTTCGTCCGCTGCGCCTGCACGCCACATGCACCAGAGGCCCGTCGTTCGCCAATGCCCTCGTGCAGAACATCGCCACCGGCTGCACCGTCGTCCTCAACCGGCCTGGAGCCGAGCTTGCGGGGAGCTACGTCCCCGCGGCGGCCGTCATGCACGACGCCTGGTGCTACCTCCTGATTTCGGGCGCAGGCAGCGTGGTCTACGACCCCCAGCCACAGGTGCTCTACCGGGTGCACCCGGGCAACGCCGTCGGGGTCGCACCGGGACGCGCCACTGCTTGGGCCTCCAGGGTGCAGCGACGGCTCCTGCCCCGTCAGCTCGCGTGGACGGCCCAGGCGGCGGAGCTGAGCGACAAGTTCCGGGATGCTCTCCAGCCGGGTGCGCAACGCTACCTCGACGAGTTCCTTGCCGCCGCTCCGACGTTCTCCCGGCGCCTGCGCTACGCCGCCTCGCGCGGCGCCTACTTCCAGTCCCGTTCGGACAGCCTGGCCTTCAAGCTTTCGTTCGTCCTCCGGGGAGCCTGACCGCCGGGCGCCACCGCGCCTGCTGGCCGGCGCTCACTGTTGCCGGGCCCTTCTCGCCGCGGCCCGGGAAGGGCGCGTACCCACTGCCGATCACGTCCTCGAAGTAGCCGACGAGAGAGCACGCCGCCCGCTCCCAGGTGTACAGGCCGGCCTGCACAGCGAGGAGCTCTACGATGGACCGGGCGACCTCCTGGCGCTCGCAGACCTCAAGAACGGCAGCAGCAGCGCCAGCAGGGTCACCGGGTGGCAGAGTGGGCAGGTCGGCCGGCAGGACCTCGTCGAGTGCCCCGGCCCGGGTGCTCAGGCACGGTACCCCTCGGAGCGCCGCCTCGAAGGGGACCAGCCCGAACCCCTCGGCGAGGCTTGGGTAGAGCACGACCCCGCAATGTCGGTAGAGCCACTCCCTCTCGCCCTCGCCAACCGGCCCGAGACGCACGACGTGCCCGTCCCACTCCGGGCGCCCTCTCAGGTAACGCACCTCCTCGTCGCGCGAGCCGCCCTGCGGTGGTTCGGCGCCGGCGAGGACCAGGTGGCCCCTCCAGCCCTCGGCCCAGAGCGCCTCGAAGGTACGCAGCACGCCCACCCTGTTCTTGTGCCGGTAGGCCACCCCCAGGTAGAGGAGGAACCCGTCCGGCACGCGGCCCAGGGCCGCGGGCCGCACCTCGTCCACGCCCATGGCGGGACCTGCCACGCCGGGGTACACGACGCGGCTCCCAGGGGGCGCGACGAGCCCGCTCGCCCTCGCCATCCGCTCCGTCTCCCGGCTCAGGAACGCAATGCCGTCGGAGGACGCGAAGCTCAACCCCGTGGCCGCCCGGTAGGCCGTCCAGGTGTGCGACGAGGCGAAGTAAGTCGGGTTGTTGTAGGCGATCGTGTCCAGGTAGGCGATCACCACACGTGGTGCGAGGTCCTCGAGTAGACGCACGTCCTGCAGCGTGGCCACCTGGCAGGGCCGGTACACCAGGTCGGCAGAGCGGAGCGAGGGCCCGGCCCCGCCGCGGCTCCGCACCGGCACGAGCTCTGCGCCGGCAGCACGGAGGCGCTCGAGGGCCGACGCGGGAGCGCTCTCGCCCACAACGGCCCTGAGCTCGGACACGGCACCGTGCCGGGCAAGGGCTACGGCGCTCTCCAGCACGACGACCTGGGTACCCATCGTCCCTGGCACCAGACGTGTCGCATCGACGACCAACCGCAGACCTGTCACGGCTCCGGAGCCGCCCCTCTGCGGGCAGAGCGCAGGTCGCCCAGCGCAACGCGACCAGTTGCCTGCAGCGCTCTGGCAAGCCTGCTGTACACGGCCTGCTCGACCCCGCCGGCACCGGGCCGCTCCCCGTCCAAGGTGACGAGGGCTGCTCCCACCTCCCGGCCCGCAGCCAACAGGTCGCCACCCAGGGCCCCGTCGTGGACCGGCAGCGCCACCGACGAGAAGGAAACCTTGAAACCGCTGCACCGTCGCAGCTGTCCTGCCGTCCGCCACTGGCGCAGACGGCCACGCGACAGGCTGCTCAGTGACAGGACCGCGTCAGCGTACGGCAGCGACGAGACCGCCGAAAGAAGGTAGTAGGCACAGAACCAGCCGTACAGGCGCCCGCTTGGGCTGCCTTCGACGACATCGAGAGCCTTCCGGTAGTCGCGCTCGACGCCCGAAGGGACGATCTCCGGCAAGCCGAGCAAGTCCCGCACCGCCTGCGCCCGGGTCCCGGGGGCTGCAGTGCACAGCACGAGCACCGGCATAACCAGGAAGTAGGGGTTGGCGTGGAGAGCGCGCATCGAGGCCGACGAGGACCACTGGTCTTCGGCTTCACGAACCAGCAGGATGTGGCAGGCGTCGGGGAAGCTGGTGCGCAGGCCAGCGAGCCGTCCTGTCGAACGGCAGAAGCCGAAAACCGCCGCCCTCCCGCTCCGCTCCGCCACGTCCATCAGGCCCCTCAGATAGCTCTCCTGGCTCAGGAGCCGTGACGAGGCCGCACCGAAGAAATCGGCGTAGGCGAACCGGCTCTCATAGCCGCGCACACCGTTCACGCCTGCCAGCGGCCCGTACTCGTAGAAGTACGGCCGCTCGAGGACCGGGTGGCCCTCGGAAGGTACCGGCCACCTGGCACGGGCCCTCTGGGGCGAAAGCGTCGCCAGGTCCTCGTGGAACGGCTCGTAATAACACAGAGCCGCGCCGTCCCGCCGGAACAGGTCCCAGAGGTAGGTGCTCCCAGTCCGCCACGAAGAGTGGAGGAACGTGTGGCGGTGCCCGGGCATGCCTAGTGTCCGCTCACCTCGGACGCCTCCGGGCCCTTGCGCGACCGGGGCGATAGGGGCGATAGGGACGGGTCGGCGCCGGCCGGTGGCGGGAGAGCCTCATGTGGGCACGGCCGCCCCTCCCGACCGGTACGTTCGCTCTCACCAGTCCCGTCACTGTCCTCAGACGGGCCCCATGAGCAAGGCCAACCGCCAGCAATGCCATGGTCGCGAAGGCGACCGCGGCCAGCACGTCGAGCCCGACTATGACGTTCCCGGCAGGACCGGCACTGGCCGACTGCTGGCCTACGCCCACGACCCAGATGAGAGCAAAGAAACCGGCCTCCAGCGCGATCAGCGCCCATACGACATAGGGACGTGAGGACACCTCCATGGCCCCGAGCACGCACAGGGCACAAATGAGCACAAGGGCTGCGAACGGGCTCGTATGGAGCCAGGTCGTCGCTGAGATGTCACCTCCGTACTCCAACAGCACGTAGACAAGGAGCGACCCTCCGGCAAGCGCCGCCATCGTCACTACCGGCGAGCGCTCACGTACCCGCCGCAGGAAACTGAGAGGCACAGCCAGCAGGAGCAGCCCTGGAGCGCCAAGCACCCTGGTCAACAGGTACATCCTTATGTGGCCCACGGTCGAGTGGAGCCAACCGGTGTTCCACCAGCCCAGTGACCCTCCCCAGGCCGTCGGGTCCACAAGCATCCTGAGGTTGTTGAACTTGAACCTGATCGCACCGAGGGCCCCGGCCTTGCTGTACGCCTTGCTGACAACCGACAGCACGGACGCCTTCGTGGGCGCGTAAACAGCAGCAAGGTGCCACTTGAGGAGCCTGTCCCCTGGAGGATTGTAGAAGTGCTGGTAACCGAGCCAGGGCGCGTACACGGCCAAGGCCACCGCAGCCCCTGCTACCAGTACCCTCCATGGTGCTCGACGGTGCGGCCGCAGCAACAGCACCGGCAGGACGAGAACGGCGAACAGAGCAGCACCATGGGCCAAGAGGCTCAAGGCGGCGGCGGTGCCCGAGAGAGCCAGCGTCAGCCAGGGCACGCCTTCCGAACGAACGGCAAAGGCAAAGGAGGCCAGGCACAGCGCAGCGGCTAGCAACTTGGGCCAGGTGTAGACAGTGTTGATGAACAGTGGCCCGCACAGGGCCAGTGCCACCGTAACAACGGCGCAGGCCCCGGCCTTCACCTTCAGCGACCGGAGGAAGCTCCACAGGGCCGGCACCCACAGGACGTTCGCCGCCACACCGAGCACGAACGCGGCTGCCAAACGGCTGCCCCCCGGGGCGACGTTGTAGCCGACCATCATCATCCCCGTCTGCAGGGGTGGACGGTCGCTCGACAGCCAATCGCCCACCAGGAAGGGCTTGAGGCCCTTATGGGCGTTCAGAAGGCCATCGGCGAAGAGCTCTGGGATCTTGTTGTCGACCGAGACCCAGTAGCGGTGAGCGATCATGTCTGCTCCGCCAGCAAAGCCGCCGTGGTCCGAAGCCAGTGCCACATATGCAACAGCGACCAGCACAGTCATGGCCAGCGGGACGAAGAAGTCGGTCACGCTCAGTCTTCGCCACAGGCCCGTGAGGACGACCACGCTCCCCGCGGCGGTGACCACCGTCGCCGCCAGCCCGAACGCAGGTGATGCAAACCATGCCCAGAACAGCACCCAACCCACGGCACCGGTGCCGGTTATCGCCAACGACCACTGCAAGACAGCCGGAAGGCGCCCGGCCAGGGCAGCGGCGAACGCAGCTCCCGGCAACCACATGAGCGCACATGCAGCCAGAGTGATGACCGCAACAGAGATCGTCGAGGCCTCGCCACTGTTCGGCGCTCGCACCAAGCCGAAGGCCAGGAACGCCCCAGCGGTGCCCAGACAGAGAACGAGGGCAGCCAGGTAACTCGAGGGGTGCAGCACGCGTCCACCCCCCGCCCCCGCTGTCAGCGCAGCCCTTCGCGACGGTCCGGGTACCACAGCCTTCGTCACCCTATCTGTCGCCTGCCGCCCAGCCTGCACGCTCGGGCCTGCGCAGGCGCCACGATCTCCGCTGTCCAGTGCCGGCCGGGTAGCGGGAGGTAATGGGACCAGGTCAGAGCCGAGAGCCCTGCACCCACTCCGACAACCCCCTGCGCCGTGAACTGTGAGGCGAAGAGGCGCAGCGAGACCTGGCCCCGGCCACCGGTCGTGCCGATCAGCAGGCCCTGGCCACCCAAGGGCAGCACGACCGCTTCTGTGCCCTGGACAAACCCGGCCGGCCCACACGCACCCCGCCAGGTTGCCGGCGCATCGACGGCTCTCGCCGGCAGAGGCTTCACGACCGGCCGCATTGCGGCCAAGAGGACCGCATCGGCGCTCTCGCGGTCGGCCTCCGGAGCGGCCTCCAACTGGCTCAGGGAATCGGCCTGGCCCCCCATCGTCCGCGTGGCCGCCGTCCACGGCCCCACTGTCACCTGAGGCGCGACCTGCGGGGCTGGCTGGAACGTGGCCGGCAGTGCCCGCCCCGCAAGCTCGACCGATGCCAGGTCCGCCTTGACCAGCGCGGAGTCGCTGCGCAGGCCACGGGCCCCGTCGACGAGGGTGACCGAGTTCGACAGCACAGCCAGTGCCACCAGCACAGGCACGAGGAGGAGCAGCGAGGGCCCCACCGCCGTCCTCCCGCGCCAGGCCGGACGGCCCGCCCGAGCGCTGCGGCGCTGCCCCCGCCGACCGACCACCCATGCCGGCAGTCTCGGCCGCCACCCGGTGAACAGCTCCCCGACGGCCAGGAGGACAAGGAGGCCGTCGGGCTGGAGGTACCGGCTCGCACCCGGCTCGCTGACACCGCGCGCCAGAGCTGCCAGGACCCAGAAGGTCAGGGCGGCGGTGACCGCCATGCCAAGCCTTGCCCCCGTCGTCGGCTCCTGTGCAAGGCGCACGACTAGAGCGACCGCCAGCAGCGCTGCCAGGACCTCTCCGAGGGCGAGCGAGTGAGAACCGACGAGCGACCCGACGCCGTAACCGGCCGACTGGGCTATGTACGCGGGTGCCGCACCGAGATGCGAGAAGCCGGCGTCACCCACATGCTCGGCGAAGTACCACACGACGTACATCACGAGAGCCGGTACCACTACCCATGTGCCTCGCAGGCCGGGACCGGCTTCCTGGGCCCCGCTGCCCACCGCTCGCCGAGAGGCGCTCGCCCATACGCCTTCCACCACGACGCCGGCAAGGAAGACCAGACCGAAGCCGGAACTGGCGGTCGAGACGACCAGGAGCGCTGCCGCCAGAGCCTGCCTTGCCCTGCCTGCCCCCTCGGCCAGCTGGAGCGCCCCCACCCCGGCAGCCAAGCTCACGGTGAAGGTGACCTCGAACGGCCACAGGATGTCCTGGAAGGCTTGCCCACTGCCCAGAAGCAGGACCGCGCCCGCGAGAGCGAAGGCGGCCCCGGACCGCCTCCGGGCGTAGCCGAGGAAGACCGACACCATGGTCAGCTCGAACACGATGCCCATGACCCGGTACGGCCAGTAATGCGAAGTCCCGAAGAGCGAGAACATGCCCCGGTAGAGCAGCACGGGGACGGCCACGAACTGCCCGTTGTGGGGTGCCACGAGGGCCGACGCCAGAGGCTGGTTGTAGGCCAGGACGAAGTCCCATTCGTCGTAGAAGAACGTCGTGCCCCTCATCAGCCACAACCACCAGGCGGCCGCGATCAGGGCCAGGACCACATAAGCCGGCGTAACCCAACGATCAGCTCCAGTCGACCATGGACCGAGCACAGCCGGGCCGGCCCGGGAGGGCACGACCCGGGCCCGACGTCCCACGCTCCATGGGGCCGCTTGCCCACCCGGGCGCAGGCGCCTGCTCCGGCCATGCCGGCGGCTGGCGCCCGTGCGACCCTCAGGGGTCAACGAGAACGACCTTCCAGGAACGAAACGGCCTTGACGCCGAGCCGCAGGCGGCGGGACCCCGGCGGTATGAGGTACTGGCGCAGCTCCGGGTGGTCGGCCACCTGGCGCACCGCCCAGGCCAGCGGCTGGTGTGCCGGGCTGAACCGCCGGGAGGCGATCTCCCTCCCGACCCGGAGCCCGGGCTGCTGCATCAGGTGCCCGGCCATCACCGGCTCGACGGGCTGGCGGCGCAGCACCTCCCAGAAGCAATCGACGAGCCGGTCGGCCACCGCGGCCCATGTGAACTCACCGGCGCGCGCCACGAGGGACCCGCACACGCGACGGCGCACCTCCTCGTTCGTGGCCATCTCAACGGCGAGAGCCGCTGCCCCGTCAATGTCCCCACTATGGATTGTCGGCAGGTCATCCGGGAGCACCTCGTCCAACGACCCGGCGCGGGTGCTCAGGCAGGGCACCCCCCGGGAGGCAGCCTCAAAGGGGACGAGGCCGAACCCCTCAGCGTCCGTCGTGTACAGCACCAGCGACGCCCGTTCGTACAGCCACGCCTTCTCCTCGTCGGTGACGGAACCCAGACGCCAGACGTTCCGCCGAAGGGAGGGGTTGTCCAACAGGAACTGGTCCTCCTCGGCCAGGGAGTTGCCAAAAGGAGGTGTCGGCCCCGCCAGGACCAGGTCTCCCTCCCATCCCGTCGCTCGCGCCGCCGCCCAGATCTTCAAAGCCAAGAGCCGGTTCTTGTGCTTGTACGAGGCGCCCAGGCACAGGAAGAAACCCCTGCGGTCGTTCGGCATGCCGACCGGAGGGCTGCTCAGCGGTACAGGCTCCCCTACCTGGGCCACGCCGGCGTAGACCACTGAGCGCACGGCGCCCCCCGAGAGCAGGCCGCTGCGGCCCGCTTGGGCGACACCGTCCTTGCTCAGGAACACGACGCCGTCAGACAGGTAGGTGGAGAGCTCGTTCACGCGACGGTACGTAGACCACTGACCGATGTCCTCGAAGTAGGCCGGGTCGTTGTAGGCGATGCAGTCGAGCTGGTTGACGACGACCCGGGGCGCGGTGCGCCGCAACCACTCGAGCTCACCCATGCGGGTCACCTGATAGGGCCGGTAGACCAGGTCGCCGACGGCAGGCTCGGGGAGCGGGTGCTCGGGCCCCGAGCCGATCACCACCTCGGCCCCGCAGGCGTTCAAGCGGGACAGACTGCTCGGTGCGATGCTGCGGGGTACGACCGCAGTGACGCGGGAGACCTGAGGGTGAGCCGCCAGCGCTGCAACCGTCTCCAGGACGACTATCTGCGACCCCATCGTTGTCGGCCCCACGCACCAGCCGTCGACCACGACGTGCATGCCGCGCAGCGCCGCTTCCGCAGTGAGCAGGCTCGCCGCCAGCACCGACCTCTCGGCACGCCCTTCCTGTCGGACCCACTCGAAGTAGTAGGGGTAACGCTTGCCGATCAGGCGGTCGTGCTCGGTGACAAGGCGACGGACCTCTTCCGAGCGCCCGAAGCTCGAACCCCCGCGGTGGTAGACAAAGACATCGTCCGCGCACACGTTCACCAGGCCGTGGGCAACGGCCCTCTGTGAGAAGTCGACTTCCTCGCTGTAACCGGGTGAGAAAGCTTCGTCGAAAATGCCCACGACGTCGAGCGCTGACCGCCTGAAGTAGGTGCAATGGCCTATCGCCGTCGGGATGACGGGGTAATGGCGGGGAGAACGCTCGGCTACGCTGCGGGCGGCCACCTCAGGCGTCACCCCGTCGGGGAGCATGCGAGCGGTGGCGTTCCGCCCGTTGCCGACCGAGAGCAGTGTCCCGTGGTTGGTGAGCGGGCTGGCCGTGGCAACGGTCGACGACATGTAGGCGGCCCGGGCAAGACGCTCGAACCACTCTGGTCCCACTATGACGTCGCTGTTGACGACAATGACATCGGAGCGAGGAGCACATGCAAACGCGAGGTTGACCGTGGCAACGAAGCCGGCGTTCTTGGCCATGCGGCACATGACAACCGTGTGCTCCACGTCCGGAGCGAAGTCCCTGAACCGCGTCTCGACGCTCCCGTCGTCGATGAGCAGCACCGGTACATCGGTCGGCGTGTGGGCGATGATCGATGCGAAGCACTGCACGAAGTCCTCATAGGCTTCGTAGACCGGCACGAACACCACGGCCTTGGCCTCATCGGGCAGCGCCTCGCGGACCGCTTCGGGGTCACCTGTACGTACGTAGCTCAACCAGCACTCCTCCGTGCGGTACCTGTTGCTCAACGGCCGAGCCGGCAGCCCTGGGCTCCCGGCTACGCAAGGGCTGTAGCGTCCCTGACTTCCTGTGCCACGTCATCGAGTATCTCAGTGAGGCCAGCGGTTGCAACCCAACCAGTGAGGGCATGCACCTTGGTCGTGTCGGGCACCCGGCGCGCCATGTCCTCGAAACCCGTCTCGTAGGCGACGTCGTACGGGGTGTACACGATCTCCGACACGCTCCCCGTACGTTTGATGATAAGCCGCGCCAAGTCGGCAATGGAGATTTCCTCGGAGCTCCCGATGTTGAAGACGTCGCCCTCCGCCTGCGGCTCGTCCAGCAGGCTCACGAGCGCCCGTACCACGTCGGCCACATGGCAGAAGCACCGGGTCTGCGAGCCGTCGCCGTAGACGGTGAGAGGCTCTCCTGCCAGCGCCTGGCGAACGAGCCGGGGAATGACCATGCCGTAGGCCGGGCTCTGACGGGGGCCGACCGTGTTGAAGAGGCGCACGACGATCGTGGGTAGGTCGCGCTCGCGGTGGTAAGCGTAGGCGAGTATCTCGTCGACCGCTTTGGAGGTGGAGTACGCCCAACGGGCTACGGCGGGGGAACCGAGCACTCGGTCGGACTGCTCGTCGAGAGGCACGTCGCTGTTCTTGCCGTAGATCTCGGAGCTGCTCGCCACCATCGCCTTGCGCCGGTAACGATGAGCCGCCTCGAGGACCGTGATGGCGCCCTTGATGTTCGTGGTGAGCGAGTACAGCGGCTCCTCCACGATGAGCTTGACCCCGACCGCAGCCGCCAGGTGGACCACGACGTCACAGTTGCGCACGGCCTGGTCGACGGCCAGCTCGTCGAGGACCGAGCCCTGGGTGAAGGTCAGAAGCGGGCTTCCCCGCACGGCGTCCAGGTTGGCGAGCCTGCCGGTGGCCAGCGAGTCCAGGACGACCACCTCGTCCCCCCTCGCCACCAGAGCCTCGACCAGGTGCGACCCGATAAAGCCGGCTCCGCCGGTAATGAGGTAGCGCGCCATGGTAGCGAGGCTACACCCCGAGGCATCGAGCCAGGCCAGGCGAGCCAGCCGGTGCGTAACGCTCAGGCGTCGAAGCCCCAGCTCCCACCGAGGGTCACGATCCCCTCCGGCTCGGTCTGGCCCTTGCGGTCGACGTCGAAGCGGGCCACGTTGCGCCGCACGTCATAGGGGTGGGCCAGGGTGAAGTCGGTGACCGACACCGTCAGGTCGTAGGTACCGGGCAGCAGGGGCAACCGGGCCAGTGAGAGCTCCACGCGGCCGGTACCGTCCAGCTTCTCGGGTACGAGGTCCGCCTCCCGGGTGGTCGGGGTACTGACGACCAGGCCCTGGAGGGTCTGCACCGAGACGGAGAAGACAGGACGGGCCACGGGCTCGCTGGTGGCATAGGAGAGCCGCACCCGCAACGGCTCGCCGCTGCGGACCCGGGTCACCTCGCGGCCCTCCTCGTCCAGCAGCTCCACCCGCTCTATGCGGGCTTCCCCCGATCCCCAGCGGTCGCCCCTCTCGGCCGGCCGGTGCTCGTCGAGCACGATGGCGCCCGTGTAGGCCTCGACCACCGACCGGGGGTCACCATCGGCCATCTTCTTGCCCTTCTGGAACCAGATGGCGTGGTCGCACATGTTGAGCACCGACTGCATGGAGTGCGAGACGATGATGACCGTCTTGCCGTTGTACTTCAGGTCGGAGAAGCGCTCCAGGCACTTGCGCTGGAAGGCCTCGTCTCCTACGGCGAGCACCTCGTCCACGAGCAGTATGTCGGGCTGCACGTTGATGGCCACCGAGAACCCCAGGCGGACGTACATACCCGAGGAGTAGTTCTTCACCGGTTCGTCGATGAACTGGCCGATCCCGGCGAAGTCGACGATGTCGTCGAAGCGGTCCTGGAGCTCCTTCTGCTTCAGGCCGAGGATGGCACCGTTCAGGAAGACGTTCTCCCGGCCGGTCAGCTCGGGGTGGAAGCCCGCTCCCAGCTCCAGCAGGGCCGACATCTTGCCCACGGTTGACACCGAGCCCTTGTCGGGCCTCAGGATGCGGGCCAGGCACTTGAGCATGGTCGACTTGCCCGAGCCGTTGGCGCCCACCAGCCCGGTGGTCGAACCCTCGTGCACCTCCAGGCTCACGTCGTCCAGGGCCCAGAACTCGTCCATCTTGTTCCGGCCGCCCCGCATCACGGCCGCCTTGATGGAGTTGTTCCTCTCGTGGTACAGGCGGAACTTCTTGGAGACGTGCTCCGCCGAGACCACAGGCACGGCCACCTACAGCTCCTCCGGCAACCGGGCCTCGTACCTGCGGAAGAGCCACAGGC
>JAKACE010000013.1 GCA_021821705.1 Actinomycetes bacterium
AATCTTACCAACTTGGTCGGGTTTCCACCAGGGCCATCGACGCCGACCTCGTCGGTCGGCGCATGGCGGTCGAAAGTCACCACCGGCGCCTGCAGGGGACGGTCGGGCGCCGGCACCCTGCCCTCAGAAGTACGCTCCCGACCAGGAGCCAGAAGTACGCTCCCGACCAGGGGCTCGACCCCGGCGAGGCGGTGGACGGTACCGACCCCGGCTCAGCCCAGCAGGGCCACCCGGGTCGACCTGGATGTCCGCTCCAGGAGCGGCGTCGCCAGGACCGTGGCGGCAGCGAGCGCTCCGAGCACGGCGAACGCCGCACCCAGGTTGGCGTCAGCCCCGCCGGTAAGCAGGCCGACGGCCAGTGGCCCGATGGCCTGGCCACCGGTCGAGCCGACTCCCCACACCAGGGCGTTGCCCGTCGTCGACGACGACTTGGGCACGTAGTCGGCCACCAGTGACAGCAGGAGCGGGAAGCCACTGAAAGTGAAAAGCCCGAACATGGCCAGCGCCATCAGGGCTGCGGCTCCCGTCCCCGACGTCGAGAGGAAGACGAAGATGCCGGCTGCGGAGCCCAGGCTGTCCAGGGCGAGGACGAAGCGCTTGTCGAAACGGTCCGCGAGTAAGCCGAACACGGGCTGCCCGGCTATCCCCCCTGCGTACATCACGGTGACGGTCCAACCCAGGCTCGTCGACAGCCCGGCATGCCGCTGCGTCGTGAGGTAGATGGGCACCCAGGAGACCACGCCGATGAAGGCGACGGAGCGCAGGAACGAGATCGACATCAACGCCACGACGCTCCGGCTCAGCAGCGACCGAAGCGGTGCCCCCTGCACCCGTCGACCGCGGTGGGAGGCCGGGCCGGCCTCCCCGGCCGGCACCACGGTCCGGGCCGCACCGGTGCCAGCCACGGGACCCGTGCCTGCCGGCGTCGAGGGGTGCGGGCGGGCACCGGCGGGGTGGTTCACCTCCTTGGGAAGACCGAAGCCGACGATGACAGCGGCCAGGAGGCTCAGGACAGCGAACACGATGGTCGTGGCCGCCTTGGAGATCCCCAAGGCCGCTATCACGAAGAACAGGGCCGGGTAGAGGGCGCGCCCGAGGCTACCGGCGGCGCCGTTGATGCCGAGCGCTTTGCCGCGCGAGCCCGCTGGGTAACCGAGCTGGAGTACGGACCCGCCCAGGGGGTGGTAGAAGGAGCTGCCGGCGCCGGCCACGGCCGCGGCCACCAGTACGAGCGCGTCCGCCGGGGCCCCGGCCGAGACGAGCGAAGCGTAGAAGCCGAGCAAGCTGATGCCCAGGGTGGCGATACCCACCGCCATCATCGTGCCGCGCCGGCCGATCGCGTCAGCGACCAGGCCGACCCCGATCCCGAACGTTGCGGACACGACATAGAAAGTGGTGAGCATGGCGGTGACCACCAGAGTGGACATGTGGCGCTCCTGCGAGAGCAGGTCACCGACCACCGGGACGAAGAAGGCAACGCCGTCGTTCAAGAAGTGGGCGAGAGACGTCGCACCGAGGAGCCGCGCCGAGCGCTGCCGGCGAGGGGGAGCGGCCCCCGTGGCACCGTCGGCTGTCATGCCGTAACACCCTACAGGGATAGGTATTTGCTGGTAACCGGCACACCGGCCGCCCCTTGACGGCCCCCACGCGCGGTGCTAAACCTCCCGGTAAAGGCGATTTGTTCTACAGGGGGTGAGGCAGATGGCGTGGTTGGTTTTGCCGCGCTCGTTCGTGCGTTCTCGGTGGGCGGCGGCAGCGACTGCCGGGATGGTCGTGATGGGCATGGCAGCGGTACCGGCCGGCGCCAGCCCCCGTGCCCATGCCGACCACGGCGGCCCTGGTCGCGGCGGCTGGTCAACCGTTTTCCAGGACAACTTCGATGGCCCGGCAGGCAGCGGTGTCGACAACCAGTGGACCTACGACATCGGGGCCCAGTACACGGGCACCGGCTGCGCCCCCCACTGGGGCACCCAGGAGGTCGAGACCGAGACGGCCTCGCCGGCCAACGTCTCCCTGGACGGGCAGGGCCACCTCGACATCACCGCCCTCGACTCGGGCGGTTCGTGGACTTCCGGGCGTATAGAAACGGTAAGGGACGACTTCCAGGCGCCGCCAGGCGGCGAGATGCTCGTCTCGGCGACGATCCAGCAACCAGGACCGGCCAACGGCATCGGCTATTGGCCGGCCTTCTGGATGCTCGGGAGCGGCTACCGCCAGACCGGCTTCGGGATAGCCGGCCTGATGGACTGCTCGGCCTGGCCCACCACCGGCGAGATCGACGTGATGGAGGACGTCAATGCGATGTCCGACGTGGCCGGCACCCTGCACTGCGGTTTCATCAGCTACTCACCCAGCTTCAACGGGGGCCCCTGCAACGAGTACACCGGTCTCAGCAGTGGCCTGAAGCCCTGCCCAGGTTGCCAGACCGGCTACAACACCTACTCCGTGATCGTCGACCTCACCGACCCCGCCAACGGCCAGATCCGCTGGTACCTCAACGGCACGCAGTACTACAGCGTTAGCGAGTCCCAGGTGGGCACCCAGTACTGGAACGACGTCGTGGGCCATGGGTTCTTCCTGATCCTCGACTTGGCCGTAGGCGGTGCCTTCCCCAACGCCGTCTGCAACTGCTCCTCGCCCACGAGCGCCACCACCTCGGGTGGCTCGATGAGCGTGGCCAACGTGACCGTGGCGGTCCGCTACGGCGGCCGCGGTCACCAGCACTTCAGCGGCGACCACCGCTAGACGGCGGGCCGGCGGCGCCCAGCCAGCCACCACGCAGCAGGCCCAGGACGGCGTCAGCGGCTTGCCCCGCCACCGCCTCGCCGCTGATCAGGCGCCGCCGCAGGGCACCGAGCGCTCCCAGCAGGATGTCGGCACCCAGGGCCGGGTCCACACCGCTGCC
Source organism: Actinomycetes bacterium (assembly GCA_021821705.1). GTDB lineage: Bacteria > Actinomycetota > Acidimicrobiia > Acidimicrobiales > Palsa-688 > JAJZMF01. The sequence continues at coordinate 2,906 of JAKACE010000013.1, forward strand.
GAGCTCGGCCAGGGTGAGCGCCAGGAGTTGGCGCAGCGGCGCCATCTTGGCACTGACCTGGGCACGCACCGCCGGGGCCACGGTCTCGGACTCGAAGTGCTCCACCCCGAGACGGTGCTCCTGGCTTGCGAACGCCTCGCACTGGTAACGGACCAGGTGTTCTATCCGCTCAACGGGGTCGGCGATGGCAGCGGCGCTCTCCACCAGCTCGGCCACCGAGCGCTCCACCTCCCGGCCGACCCAGGCTGCCAACACGGAGTCGATGTCGGCGAAGTAGTGGTACAGCGCCGGCCTGGACATCCCCGCCTCCTCGGCGATGGACGCCATAGTCAGCCCGGCGATGCCCCGTGCCCGCAGGAGGTTGAGGGCTGCCTCCAGGATCTGGTCGCGCTGGTCGGCGCGGTGGCGGGCGACAGCGGCGTCCCAGCGACGGGCCGGGGGCGGCGGCTCGGGCGTCACAGTTTCGAAAGTTGTGTCGACATACCGTCGAACATATGACAGTCTGTAAGGGGCATGAGCACTCAGACAAGACGTTACCCTGACGCCCTCGGCGCCTACGTCCGCCTGGTGACAGGTCGGCGCACCAAGTGGGCCGTCGTGGCCTTCGGCATCGTACTGGCGGGCCTGCTGGGCCCTCTGGGGGGCAAGCTCGCACCGCTGGAAAAAAACTCCTCGGCCAGCTTCCTGCCCGCCGGCGCCCCGTCCACCGAGGTCGCCGCTTACCAGGCCGCCCATGGCGCGCCGAGCCCGCTGCCGGCGCTGGTGGTCTTCGCCCGCACTGGCGGCCTCGGTCCCTCCGACCGGGCCGCCATCGAAGGAGCCCGCGAAGCGGTCGGGGCACTGCACCTGCCCGGTGCGTCGCAACCCGGTCCGGTGCGCTGGTCGCCCACGGGCAGGGCGGCGACCTTCGAGGTGCCGATCACGGCGGCGACCCCCACCACCACCGTGGTAGACGACGTCAAGACCGTCAGGTCGGTCGTCGGGCAACGTGCGGCGGCCGCGTCGGGCAGGGCGGCGGCCGCGTCGGGCAGGGCGGCGGCCGGCCTGGAGGTAGCCGTCGGCGGCCCGGCCGGCTCGGCTGCTGACGCTTCCAACGCCTTTGCCGGCGTCAACGGCCGGCTCCTGGCCGTCACAGGGGCCATCGTGGCCGTGCTCCTCCTGCTCATCTACCGCAGCCCGCTGCTCTGGCTGGTGCCCCTCGCCTCCGTCGGCCTCGCCGCCGGCTGGGCCCAGGGCGCTGCCTACGGGCTCGCCAAGGCCGGTTTCACCATCAACGGGATGGTCGTCGGCATCATGTCCGTGCTCGTGTTCGGGGCGGGCACCGACTACGCGCTGCTGCTGGTCGCCCGGTACCGGGAAGAGCTACGCCGGCGCCATGACCACCACGAAGCAGTCGCGGTCGCGCTGCGCCGGGCGGCCCCGGCCATCGTCACCTCCGGGGTCACCGTGGTGCTGGCGTTGCTGTGCCTGCTCGTCGCCCAGCTGTCCGACATCGCCGCTCTCGGCCCGGCCTGCGCGGTGGGGATCGTGTGCGCCCTGTTCGCCCAGCTGGCGTTCCTGCCCGCTCTGCTCGCCGTCGTGGGGCGGCGGGCCTTCTGGCCGTTCGTACCCCGCGGCACCGAGCACCGCAGCTCCAGGCCCGCCGGGCTGTGGGCGAGGCTGGGCGAAGGCCTGGTAAGGCACCCCCGGCCGGTGTGGCTGGGGCTGACCGTGGCGCTGGCCGCTTGCAGCGCCGGGCTCTTGGCCTACCAGGGCGGCGTCAACCAGGACAACGGTTTCCGCACCCAGGTCGGCTCCGTAACCGCCCAGAAGCTCCTCTCCGCCGACTTCCCGGGCCACGGCCCGGCACCGGCCGTCGTCCTGGTACGCCCCCCGAGCGCGCTGGGCGCGGCCATGCGAGTGGTCAAGGCCACTCCCGGCACCGGGGCCCTCGGCCGGCCGCGACCGCTCGGCAGGGCCGTCACCTTCGACGCCCAGCTGCTCGACCCCCCGGCGGGTGCGGCAGCCGAGCACACCGTCAGCCTGATGCGCGCCGGACTGGCGACACTGCCAGGGGCCGAGATCCTGGTCGGAGGTGAGACCGCCACCAACCTCGACATTGCCGGTGCCGCCTCGCACGACCGGGCGGCGATCATCCCCCTCGTCGTCGTGGTGGTGGCGCTGATGCTCGCCCTCCTCCTGCGCTCCCTGGTGGCGCCGCTCATCCTGGTCGCCAGCGTGCTGCTTTCGTACCTGGCCTCGCTCGGCATCGGCGCCCTCGTCTTCCGCTACCTGTTCGGTTTCGCCGGCTTCGACCCCTCGGTGCCGATCTTCGGCTTCGTCTTCCTGGTGGCGCTGGGCGTCGACTACAACATCTTCCTGATGGCGCGGGCGCGCGAGGAGGCCAACGCCGGTACGGCCGAGGGCGTGGCGCGAGCACTGGGCGTCACCGGCTCGGTCATCACCTCGGCAGGGGTGGTGCTGGCCGCCACGTTCGCCGTGCTGGGCGTGCTCCCGCTCGTTGCCCTGACCGAGGTGGGCTTCCTGGTGGCCTTCGGCGTACTGGTCGACACCATCCTGGTGCGGTCGGCGCTCGTCCCGGCCATCGCCATCGACATCGGAGCCGCGTGGTGGTGGCCTTCGAGGCCGGCAGGCACCGGCCACCTGCCCTGAGCGACGACGCCTGGCCCCATTGCCCGGCCTGGCAAACCGGTCCGCCCGCGTGGGGCCCCGGAGCCAGGGTGCTGTGCAGGTTGTTCACCCGCCGGGGCTGCCGGCGCCTTCACAGTGCGCCAGTCCCTCCCCGCAGCGAGCTCGGGTAGCACCCGTCATTGCTTGTAACATCCGGCATGGCCATCCTGCACCGGGCAACGCTGCAACCGACCAAGCTCGAGATCCTGGCGGCCTGGGTGCCGTCCCAGAATTGGGCGGCAGATGCTGCGACCGGCCCGCTCAGCATCGCCGGCTCGTACCGCTTCGACGACCCGGCCGGCGAGGTCGGCATCGAGACCATGCTCCTCGCCACCGCCGCCGGCACGGTCCTGCAGGTCCCGCTCACCTACCGGGCGCAACCCCTGGCAGGGGCGCAGAGCGCTCTGCTCGGCACTACCGAGCACTCTGTGCTGGGCCGGCGCTGGGTCTACGACGGCTGCGCCGACCCCGTCTACGTGCAAGCGCTCGTCACCGTTGTGCTCACCGGAGGCGCTCAGGCCGAGCTGCGAGTGATGACCGAGGACGGCTACGAGATCCGGGAGCCACAGACGGTCGTGCGCGGCAGCGGCTCATCCGCTCGTCATGACAGGGACATCGTCTCCGCCCGCAGGGTGGACGAGGGCACGAGCACCCTGCTCTACGCCGACGGGCTGGCAATCCGCCTGCTCCGTACCATCGGGGAGGCCCCGCCGGCCGGCGGGTCCGCCATCGCGGTACTGACCGGGACCTGGCCGGGCCGCGACAGCCCGGCCCTGCTGGCTTCGGTGCAGCCATTGCCACCGTCGTAACCCGCGCAAGGTTGAGGGTCTGATTATGGCCGGCACTTTTTGGACGTCGCGGTGCGAAATGCAGCCGGACGAGCACTATCTGGTGATGGCTTCTCATCTGCCGTTGCTCCGGCTCGCCTCGACCGTTCAGTTCTTCCGGGCCGTCGCGGCGGTCCGCAGGCAACTCGCCACCGCCGACGGCCTCGTCGGCTACACGTTGCGGGCCAAACCACTGGCTCGTGACTACTGGACGCTGTCGGTTTGGACCGACGAGGCGGCATTGCTCGGCTTCATGCGCAAGCCCCCCCACGTCGATGTCATGCGCTCCTTGCGGCCGGTGATGGGGCCTACGAAGTTCGTCCAGTGGCAGGTCACCGGCGGCGACGGGCGCCCGAGCTGGGGCACGGCCATGGAGCACCTCGGCACCCCGTGAACCGACCGGGCCGGGCCAGGCTGCAGGGGCCCCGTCTCGGGGCCCTGCTCTCAATGTCCCCGGTCGATGCCGTGCTGAGCAAGCCAGGCCCGAGCCCGCGCCGCCGAAGCCCGCGCCAGCCACGCGTCCTGCACCAGCTCACGCAGCTCTTCGTAGGCCAGCTCGTGCACGTGGCTGGCGCGCACCAGGACCGAGCTGTGGCCGTAGAAATGTGCGGTGGTAAAAAGTGGCGCCCCACGGCTCATGAGGAGCGCCTCCTTGTCCTCGGCCGACGCCACCCACAAGACGATCACGTCGTCGTAGCGCTCGCCGGTCAGGGGATCCACGGCGTCGGGCCGGGGTGAACGGTAGAAGACGAACGACTTGCCGCCCACCTGGTAGACGGGCTTGCCGGGCGCGTGGTACTCGACCGAGACCGCTGGCATGGCCATGGCCAGGTCGTGCACGTCGCCTGGCCGGGCCCTCCTGGCGTGGCTGGGCACATCCGGACTGTAGCCCACCACTCGCAACGCCAACCTGGGGGTGCCTAGCCTCCCCGTTGCGCCTCGTCCCAGGCCCGCTGGACCGTCCGGGGGACCCGGCCGCGATCGGTGACGGCCAGGCCGTTGGCTCGTGCCCAGGCCCGCACCTCTGCAGCTGTGGCTCCCTGCTCCTTCGCTGCTCCCTCGACGGGGCCGAGCACATGGGCGTTGACCCGGTCGACGGCTGACGGCTCGGCGACCGCCCAGGCGTGTGCCGCTGCCAGGTACCTGTAGGTCCATTCCTCGGCCAGTGCCCTGGTCTCACAGAACACGATAGGCACGCCGGGCCAGCGGACCTGGCACTCCGCTACGCCGTCGGCAACTGTCGACGGCCGGACCTGGTCCTGCTTGAAGAGCTGGGAGTACCCGGCCTCGACAACTACTGCCGCACGGGGCACAGCGGACAGTTCGCCGAGCGCGTAACGCAGGCGGCCGCTCGCAAGGCTGCCTATGAGGTCGGGCATCGACTTTCGCTCGACCGTCGCCACGAGCACGCCGTCGAGGACGAGCCCGTAGTCGCCGCAGGGCAGCGCCCTGCCGACGGTGCGCACCTGCTGCTTTTCGAAGCGGTACGCATAACGCTCGTGGGCGTCGACGACGATCTCGAGGTCGGCGATGCCCCGGGCACGGGCGCTCGGAAGTGTGACCCGGGGCCGGGCCTGCTTGCGGGTACGAGGCGATTGCCAGAAGACCGCGTCCCGGCCCCGGGCGGTCGTGAAGACGAGCTGGGAGCGGTTCTCCCGAGCCCGTGCCGCGACCAGGTCGACCGCTGCGCCGCGACGGGCACACGAGCGCAGCGGCACCCGCTCGACGATGTCGGGGGCCACGGGCCACTCCTCGAGCGGGACGGGGTAGCAGTAGAGAGCCTTGGTGCGCGGCCAGGTACCTGAGGTCCGCAGCACGAGGCCACCCCCGAGAGGGACCCTCATCAGGTAGGCCAGGGTCGAGGCAGGGTCGGGGTTGGCGGCGATGAGCAGCTCTGCCATGAAATGGGACTATTGCACAGGGTCGGCGCCAAACCTGGCCAAGGCGCTCGAGGGCCCAACCGGCACCAGGAGGACAGGGCTAATGCCCCGGGGCCAGGCCCGGGAAGTCCAGTTGGAGCACGGCGGTCAGCTCATTGACGGTCAAGGCCCCCTCGTGACGGGCGAGTATGGTGCCGTGGCGCCCGACTATGAAGGTCACGGGCAACCCGTCGACCCGGTAGGAGGACGCGACGGTCCCGTTGCGGTCGGCCAGGAGCGGATAGCGTACTCCCGCCCGGCGGGCGAAGGACGCGGCCGCCTGGCGGGGGTCGGCCACGTCGACACCCACGAAGTCGACCCTGCCGCCGAAGCTGTTGTCGACCCGCTGGAGGGCCGGCATCTCCTGGGTGCAGACGCTGCATGTACTGGCCCAGAAATTGACCACCAGTGGCTTGCCCTCGAGGGCGGCGAGGCTCCTGGTGGCCCCCGTGCCGAGCTGGCGGAGGCTGAAGCCCGGGGCGCTTTGGCCGAGCGTGGCGCCGCTGGTCGTCGGCGAGCCGACGCCTGTGCCTCCGACACGAACGCGCTCCGCCGGCGGCAACAGGTCGTCGGCCATCGTGGCCAGGGTGTGGGCGTAGTAGGCGGTCGAGATGGGGCCGGTGGTGAAGTCCCCGATGGCGCGCGTCCGGCCGCTCGGGGCGATGAACTCCAGTGTGGCGTCGTGCACGACGGTCCTGGCTTTGCGGTTGAGCTCCACGGTGACGTGGTAAGCGGACCATGTGGCCCGGAGCTGGCCCGGGGTGCCGGTCACGTAGACCCAGTTGTGGAAGTGCTCCAGGTCGTTGCGCACCGACCAGGCCCGCAGCGAAGCCGGAGCCGGATAGAAGGGGTTGGCGTTGACCGCCAGGAAAACGACGTGCCTGGCTGCGGCGCCGAGGTCGCGCTCGGCGGCCACGATGTCCTGAGCGTAGAGGGCGCACAGGTCGGTGCAGCGGTCGTCGTTCAGGGACCAGATCACGACCCTGCCCCGGAACTGGCTCAGAGAGGTGGGCCGGCCGTACTGGTCGACCAGGTGGAAATCCGGTGCGATGAGCGGTTGGCCCGCCGGCAGGACGTTGAGGTCGACCAGGTTGGCGTCGGCCAGGCTGATGCCCGGAGCCGGCCCCCCCGAGGCCGCCCCGAGCGAGGGCGACGGTGCGCCCGGCGGGGCAAACAGGAGTGCCGCCAGCACGACGGCCAGCGCCACGCCGAGGCCGACGAAGAGGAGCTGGCGCCGGGGCCGGCGCCGAACAGCCGTTTCAGCGGGCACTGCTCACCTCCGTGCCGGGGGTCGACAACCTCACCGGCGCCGGCGCTGGTACCGGCGAGGCGGTTGCCCCCAGCCCGGCGGTTGCTCCGGGGGAGGCGGTTGCCCCCGGCGAGGCGGTTGCCCGGGTGGCAGCCCGACGCCCTGGCCTCGGCCCGGCGGAGGGTTGCGCAGGCACACCCGGGGCCCGGCCCCGGGCGCCGACGGCGAGCAGCGCCCCCACCACGAGTGCACCGGCCAGCGCCCCGATCAGGCGGGCATGGGCGTTGACGAGGGATGCGACCGATTGCTGGGCGCTCGTCACCCAGCCCTCGAAGGGTGCCGTGCTCACGGGAGAGACGATGGCGGTGACCCAGTAGCCGGCCAGGTACAGGCCTACCAGCACCAGCAGTGCCCCTCCGACCATAGGGACATAACGCGACAGGCGCCGCAGCGGGCGCAGCGCCCGCGGCCCGGCCAGGGCGACTACGACCGCCAAGGCGATGAGCACGGTGCCCATGCCCAGCCCGTAGGAAAGGAACACCCCTGCACCGGTCGCAGCGCCGAGGTGGGTGAAGCTGGCGGCCACGCCGCTCAGGAACAGCGGCAGGGCACAGCCGATCGAAGCCACGGCGTAGGAGGCGCCGAAGGCGGCCAGGGCGACAGGGCGCCGCATGCCACGGCCGGCACGCCCCAGCCGCATTTGCAGCTTGAGCGGGTGCTGGAGCAGCCACGCCATGCCGAGGCCCACCATGGCGACGCCCACACCCACCATCACGTAGCGGGCGACTGTGACGGCGTGGTCGGCAAAGGTCACCCACCCAAGCTCCACGACCAGGCCGAGGGTGCCGAAGACAGCGACGAAACCGGCTGTCATCAGGGCACCCGAACGCAGCGCACGCGCCACCTGGCCCACCGCCCCACCAGCAGGGTTGCCGGCCACGAACAGCTCCAGGTAGGCCGGCAGGAGCGGGAAGCCGCAGGGGTTGACGACCGCCAGCATGCCGAGGGTGAACGCGTACAGGAGCTCCGGGGTCATATCGGGTCAGGGTCTGCGCTGCACGCCGCCGGCCCACTGCCTGCCCGAAGCGTACCCGTCGAGGTTGGCGGCGGGGGTTGCCGCAACGCTCCACAGGGTGGCGACCTCCACTGCCCGTAACACACCCCAGAGCCTACCCGGGCTGAGGCCAGCCTCAGCCCGCCCCTTCGGCACGGGGACGTCGACAGGGACGCCGGGCCCGTGTAGAGGCTGAGCCGGGGCGCCTACTTCGCCGGTCGGGCCCGGCCCCTACCGCAAGGCAGCTGTGAGCCCTACGCTCGCGTTCTGTCGTACCTGTCAAGGCACCGACCCCCATCGGCAAAGTTGCACTTCATACCCAGGAGATGACAATGACCAAGTGGGCAGAGGCACCGGTGGGCGCCCCTTGCTGGGCGGATCTCTGGACCTCCGACGTCGAGGGCAGCCGTCGGTTCTACAGCCGCCTCTTCGGCTGGGAGGCACAGGAGCCGGACCCCGGCTACGGCGGGTACTTCATGTTCACACGCCAGGGTGCCCCCATCGCCGGCGGTATGGGCTCGATGGGCGACATGCAGGCCAACGACACCTGGAAGCCTTTCTTCTGCACCCACGACATCGGGACCGCACTCGAGAAGGCCGAGTCGGCCGGGGGGAGCATCGTGGCCGGGGCCATGCCCATCGACAGGCTCGGCAGCCAGGCCGTCGTAGTCGACCCGACAGGCGCCACCTTCGGGCTCTGGCAACCGGGCCAGTTCCATGGCTTCTCGGCGACGGGAGAAGACGGCGCGCCGAGCTGGTTCGAGCTTCACACCGCCGACCACCCCGTAGCCGTCACCTTCTACCGCGAGGTGCTGGGCGCGGAGTTCTCCGCCGTCGGCGATACCGACCAGTTCCGCTACTGGACCTTCCGCAGCCCGGGCACGGGCGAGGACGTCGGCGGCATCATGGACTCGGGTTCGTGGGTGGCCGCCGGCGCAGCGGCGTGGTCGGTGTACTGGGAGGTCGACGACATCGAAGCCACAGCCGCGCTGGTCGCCGAGCTCGGCGGGACGGTGCGCCGGCCCCCCGAGACAACCCCCTACGGCAAGCTGGCCGTGATGGCCGACCCGGCAGGCGCCGAGTTCAGGCTGCGGACCAGTCCGGGAGGCCGGCACCAGGCGCCCACCGGACAGTAGGCGGATGAGCGCCGAGGAGCCTGGCGGGCGCCGCCCGGGCCCGGGTGATGGCGACGCCGTTGAAGTCCACGTCGCAGGCCGGATCATCAGCATCTCCAACCCCGACAAGATCCTCTTCCCCGAGCGCGGCGCGACCAAGCTCGACCTGGTGCGCTACTACCAGGCCGTCGAGGGGCCCCTCATGCGGGCCATGGGCGGGCGGCCCGTCCTCCTGCAGCGGTTCCCGAACGGGGCCACCGGGCCCTCGTTCTTCCAGAAGCGAGTACCGCAGAAGCGGCCTGAATGGCTCACCACCACGGTCGTGTCCACCCCCAACGGCACCGACAGCGACGCCCTCGTCGCAGCCGACCTCGCCCACGTACTGTGGGCTGTCAACCTGGCCTGCCTGGGGTTCCACGTATGGCCGTACCAGGCTGACGACCCAGGCCACGCCGACCAGCTGAGGGTCGACCTGGACCCCTCGCCCGGCACGACGTTCGACATGGTCCGCGAGGCGGCCGCCGAGACCAAGGCTCTGTTCGACGAGCTGTGTATCGCCTCCGCACCGAAGACGACGGGCAACCGGGGGGCCCACGTCTTCGTCCCCCTCGAGCACGACTGGGATGCCATGCAGGTGCGAGCCTGTGCCGTGGCGGTGGCCCGCGAACTCGAGAGGCGCCGGCCCGATCTCATAACCGCGGCCTGGTGGAAAGAAGAGCGTGGTGCCCGGATCTTCGTGGACTTCAACCAGAACGCCCCGCACAAGACGGTCTTCGGTGCGTGGTCGGTGCGAGCCAGGCCGGGCGCACAGGTTTCGACCCCATTTCGCTGGGACGAACTGCCCGACATCGACCCGGACGAGCTGAACATCGCCAGCGTGCCGGAGCGAGTGTCGAGGATGGGCGACCCGTGGCAGGACGTGGCCCCCCAATCCCTCGGGCCGGTCCTCGAACTGCACGAACGAGACGTGGAACGCGGGTTGGCCGATGCCCCGTGGCCGCCGGTGTACCCCAAGATGCCAGGGGAACCACCCAGAGTTGCACCCAGCCGTGCCCGCAAGCCGCGCCCGGGGACGGGCAGCGCCCGCAACTGACCTCGTTCGCCGGGCCGCCAACTGCGCCTCTTGGCACTCGAGGGACCGCCGAAGAACTACTCGAGCGGTTGAAAGCCCCGACTTCACTGCCGGTTCACCGACATTCGAGGCTTTGACCGTTCAAGTTGTCCCGAGGTAGGGCCTCAGCTGATCTGCGGTAGCTCCTGGGCTCGTGCCAGGACGTCCCCGAACAGGTCGCCTTTGTCGGCGATCCTGGCCATGACATTGCGGACCGTGAAACTGTCCGGGGCCAGACGGGGGTCGTCGAGCTCGTCCCACTCGATGGGCGCGGAAACCGGGGCACCGGGAGCCGGGCGGGGACTGTAGGGAGCGACCAGCGTCTTGTTCTTCGCGTTCTGGGTGTAGTCGAGCCGGGCCAGGCCGCTGCGGTCGCTGACGCTCCACTTCCAGCTGACCAGGTCCGGCACCACCGCTCCGACGGTGCGCGACAGCCGCTCGGTCCACCGGCGGGTCTCGTCGAAGCTCAGCCCGGCCCGCACCGGCACCCAGATCTGTACGCCCCGCTGGCCGGTGAGCTTGGGCCGCCCGACGACTCCCAGGTGCTCGAGAGCGGTGCGGTGCAGGCGTGCCAGCACCAACAGCTCGTCCCAGGTGGTCCG
>JAKACE010000014.1 GCA_021821705.1 Actinomycetes bacterium
TTCGCCCTAGTCCTGTTCGCCCTGTCGCTGACCACATTGGCCGGCTTCTTCACTTTTACCATCATGCTGGGCAACCTCGTGCACTCGGCCGCTACGGTACAGAGCACTGCAGACGCCCTGGCCCTCGGGGGAGCCGAGCAGGCCGCCCAGGGGGCCTGGGGCACCGGCTCTGGCCAGGTGCCGGGCGGTGTGACAGCAGAGATCCTCGCCACTTACGGCCTGAGCGGGCCTTGGCTCTTGGAACCCGACTGCCAGGCTCCTCCGGCACCAGGGTTGGTCCCGGTAACGGCAGGCGTGGGCCCAAATGGCGCCGTGGTGTGCATGGCGGCTACGAGCGGGTGCGCCCTGGGCACAGGTGCCTGCGTGGTGTGGACCGTAGTGCTCGAGCCCCAGCCTTTGAAGCTGCTCGGAGGGACGGTGCAGAGGTCGGCCATGGCCTACTCGCACCCAGGGGGCCGCGCGGAGCTCTGCGATCCGGCGACCTGCCCGGGCCCTGGCGGCTGATGAAGGCTTGTAAGCTCAACACCTCGCCCCCTTCGACACGGCCAGGGAGAAGGTGAGCACCCCCTTGCCGATGGGCAGGGCGGAGTCGGTCACCACGAGCACGATGGCGTTGTAGTCCTGTACCTGGGCGCAGCTCGGGGGGCTCACCACGATCTCGCCCTTGCCCGTCGTGGGGTCGAGGCCGGAAAGGCTCATAAAGGCAGGGTTCCCGTGCAGGGAGTAGTGATAGGGGGCGGTGCCGCCCGACGCGCTGAAACTGATCACCTGCCCGCTGCCGCTGACCACGGTGTCTGCGCACCCGGCGCGGCCGCTGGCGCACCAGCCCGCTGAGCCGGACGAGACCTGTGCCCCGCCCGGGCCCGATATGCCAACGGACACCGCCCTGCCTGCCTGAGTGAAGTTGGCGTCGCTGCGGCCCAGGTAGGCCAGTGCCCCCACGCCGATTGCAGCGACCAGGGCCAGCAAGAGGACGTACTCCAGGATGCTGGCGCCTTGCTCGCTGGGGGCCCTGCCAACCGGGAGCCGGAGCTCAGTGCGCACGACCGCAACTACCCTGCGATGCCCAGAGCGCCCGGACTGGCGTGGGTTACGCTGCCCACCGGTGCGTTTGTGCTCATGGCTAGGCAGCCGCCATTGCCCTGTGCTTGGCTACAGGTCCACGGGCCTGCCGGTGCCCCGACGAAGCCGAACTGGTAGGTGCCGTCCCGGAGGGCGACCGTGTCGTTGAGCTCCCAGGAAGGAAGGCCCTGCCCGGCCGCAACGAGCTTCCACCCGCCCGGAGTGTAGAGGTAGTAGCCGTCGAGCCAGCCCCCGTTTGTGCACTGCAGGTAGGCCGGTGCCCCGGAGGACGTGCAGCCGGCCCCGGCAGGGACGGGAAGCCCTGCGACCAGCGACGTTGGTGCGACCACAACGGCGAGTTCGGTGGTCGCGATGTGCCCCGCGCTGTCGGTCGCCGTCACCTGGACGGTTGGGAGGGCACCGTCAGGGGCGCCCGGTAGGACCTGCAGGCTGCCAGTCGTGCGGTTGAGGTCGAACTGGCTGCAGCCCGCACCCGTGCAGGAGTAGGTAACCGGGACGTCGCCTCCAGCCGTGGTCAACTGGAAGATCGTCTCCTGCCCCAGCGCGGCCGTCAGGGCCCATGGCTCAGCGGCGCAAGCTGCCCCTCCTACGAGGATCTGGAAACCGCCGCCCGTGGTGCAGCCGCCGGCCACCTGCGCCGCGACCTGGCTGAGGGTGGCGTTCACCGCCCCACCCAGGTAGGCCAGGGTGCCTGCACAGGTGACAGCTACCAAAGCCAGTACCAATGCGTACTCCACCAAGGTCGCACCTGCCTCGGTCCTAGCGGCATTTCCCAACGGGCCGGCCGGCCTCCTGGTGCCCATGGCGCCTCGGCCCGGGCGGGTCCCCATCGTCGCGCGCTCCCTCCGGTGCTGCTAGGGCGAGCTGCCGTGAGCAGTTCAGGTTGTGGTGGTGTTGTATTGGTCGATCGTGTGACCGACCTGGTTGAGGGTGTTGCTGACGCTGCCTCCCAGCAGCACCAGCGCGCCGACTGCCACAACGGCAATAAGTGCCAAAAGTAGCGCGTACTCCACCAACGACGCTCCGAGCTCGTCCCGGGTGGTCACGTTCCGCTTGGCGCACGTCACAACCGTCGCCACCCACATAGCCATGCGGTTCAACATAAGCCGGAAACCTCTTTCAGAAAGCCTCGAGAGGTGCTCGCCTCTAGTCCCCGCGGTAGGTGCCGGCGGGTAGTCCAAGTGTGGACCGCAACAGGACTTGGGTCCATGGGCACTTCGGCCCATTGTGCGCCGAAGTGCTGGCGGCAGGCCGTTGAGCCGGCGCGTGCTGGGCCTCAGTCGGTCGGCAGAGACGAGCCAGGACGGGCAACGCCGTGACTTCGCGCCGGTTGTCCGTCGCGAGGCGTGCAGGTAAAGACCGGGACGCGACGTCTATCGCCGGGGCAGCAGACAAGGGCGCAACCGGCGAGGGGCCCAGGCCCGGTCAGCCGATCCGCACCGCTCCCAGGCGGACCGCCTTGGCCACAGCCTGGGTCCGGCTCTCTACGCCCAGTTTGGAATAGATATGGGCCAAGTGGTTCTTGACCGTCTTGGAGCTGATGAACAGGCTCCGGGCGACTTCGGTCGTAGAGGCACCGTTGGCGAGCATCCGGAGCACCTCGAGCTCGCGTTGGGTGAGGGGTTCACGACCAGCAGGGTGCTGGGCCAGGTGTGAGGTGGCCTTCAGGTATGAGGCCGCCATGTCCCTGTGCGCACCAGCGGTCCCCTCGGCGGCGGCCTGGAGCGTGGACAGGATCTCGGACGTCGTGCAGTCCTTGACCAGGTAGCCCACCGCGCCTGCAGCGTAGGCGGCGCGGACGGTGGCGTCGTCGGCGAACATGGTGAGCACGACGACCGCTGTCCCGGGCAACTGGGCGAGGATCTCGCGAGTGACATCGACACCGCTCTGGTCGGGCAGGGAAACGTCCATGAGCACCACGTTGGGACGGCTGGCACAGGCGGCTCGGAGGGCCTCTGTGCCCGTGCCGACGTCTGCCACCACTGAGACGCCTGCTGCCTCCAGGGAGCGTCGCAGGCCCTCTCTCAGTACCGTGTGGTCGTCCACCAGCAGCACCCGCACGACGCTCATTTCGCCCACCGTCCGCCAGGGGCACCGCTCGGGCTGAGGCGGAGCCGCACCCTGGTCCCGTGACCATGGGGTGAGGCGATGGCGAGGGAGGCGCCGATGGCGTCGGCGCGTTCGCGCATCCCGAGAATGCCGTAGGCGTCCCGGCGCAGGGGTGCCGTGGCTGAGGTACCTACCCCGTCGTCCATGACCTCCAGTTCGGCACCGTCCCGGTCGCTGGTCCAACGCACCGCTATCCGCTGCGCACCCGAGTGGCGCTCGGCGTTGGTTATCGCCTCCTGTGCAATGAGCGCTACCTCCCGCTCCACCATGGGCGGGAGCGCATGGTCGTGGCGAGCGGACAGGGAGGTGGCGATGCCGGAACGTGCCTCCACCCGGTCCAGGAGACCGCTCAGGGCCCGGGGCAGGCCCCCTTCACCGATGGGCTCCAGACGCAGGTCCGACAGCTTTGTCCTTATCTCCCGAGCCACGGTGCGCACCTCGCCTGCCAGGTCCTCGAGCTCGGCCCGCGTCTCGTCCGGCTCGTCTGGGGTGCCGTCGTAGGCCTGGTGGGCCAGGCGGTCGAGGGATATGGCTATATAGGCGAGGGACTGCCCCACCCGGTCGTGCAGCTCCCGGGCGATCCTGCCCCTCTCCTCCTCGGCACCCAAGGTGCGGAGCCGGTGGAACCACCGGGCGTTGTCGATCGCCAAGCCGGCGTGCCGGGCGATCCCCGAAACGGCGTCGAGGTCGCTCTCGCGGTACGCGGTTGAGTGGACCGAGCGCTCGATGGCCAAGAGCCCGATCAGGCTGCCACGGGCCCAGAGGGGGACGTAGAGACCGGAGGCCATGTCTGGGCCGACGGCTTCGTCACCGCTGAGATCCGAACGGCACACCGGGCCGAGCGAGGACATGGCCTCGTGCAGGACCGGAGCGAGCTCCTCCTTGGCCAGTTTGGGAGCGAGCGTCACACCGTCTGCCAGGACGACCTCCCACCACGCATGAAGCTCCTCGGCGGTCGGGTCGGAAAGGACGAGCAGGACGACGTCGGGACTGAGCATGTCTTCGAGGTGTGAGACCGAATTGGCAACGGCCAGCTTCAAGTTGAGCGACGTAGGCATGGAGGCAGCCTTGGCGTGCAACTCCAGGAGGAGGTGGTTCACCTCGGTCAGGTTCTGCAGCCTTTCGAGCTCACCTCCCCGCGATTCTTGTCCGGCACGTACGAGCCAATCGCTGTAGGAGCCGAGCAGGCCGGCCGAACCGAGGAGGGCAAGGCGCTCGACGATGAGCCTGGCCTCCGGCCGCCCGACCGCCCCTGCGCCCGCGGCCGCGACCAGGCCGGCCACGGCGAGCACTGCTGCGCCCACAGGGGCCCACGGGGGAGCATGCAGGCTGGCGACGAACGATGCGGCACCCAGGCTGATGATGTACGGGGAGCCCGTGAAGCCTGTGCCCCCCACGACGGCCAGTGACAGCGCCAGATCGGCCAGTGGGCCGAGGAGGAGGGCACGGGGACGCAGTGCCCCCGGTGCCCCCCGGCTCTCGCCCTGCAGCGGCCAGACTGTGCGGGCGGTTGCATAGACAGCCAGGGCGCCACCGCCCAGCACCTGGGCCCTGGTCGGGGCCCCGAGCCCGACGACCAGGAGGGAGAGGCACAGCGCTGCCCAGCGCAGGGCCACGATCAGCTCGCTCAGCCCCCAGCGGGGTACACCGGCGCGGACTGCCGGGCCGGCCCAGGACAACGGGGTCGCCCCCACGGACGCCCTGGCCCGGCCCCCGCTCACCGGTTGGTACCCCGGTCGTTGGCGGGCCTCGCGGCCACGCCGGTCATGGTCTGCGGCCGGCACACTCGGGCCCATGTGCGCGCTCTCGCCTCAGGGTGCCCGGTCTTTGCACCGGTCCGGGCCCTCATAGGCCGGCGGCCAGCCCATCACTGCTCCCGATCTCGTCAGGTGGGACGAAATTGCCCGGCCAGCCGCTGCGATAGGCGAGGGTGACTGCGCCGAGCTGTGAGCTCACCCCGAGCTTTGAGAGGATCGACCGGATATGGCTCCTTACGGTCGGCAGCGACACGTAGGCCTCCTTCGAGATCTCCCGCGCACTGCAGCCCCGCATGAGAGCCGCGAGGACCTGCTGTTCCCTCCGAGTCAGGAGCTGGAAGGGCTTTGCACACCCTACATTTGCACCATCCCGATGGTCCAACACGGCGGCTCCTATAACCTCGAGTTGACCCTGGCACGAGCCCATTGCGGAACGGGGCGGGCCCCCCGAGGGCTCTGCACCGTCCCAAGTTGTCGTCAGATGGCGTTTACGGCCCGCTGTCTCTGGTAAATACGAAAGTTGCCCTATGGCGAGCGACCATATGGTAGGTCCGGTACGAGGCGGCTGCTATAGTCTGTTTGGCCCATAACCGGCTAACCTGAACCGGTCAAACGGCCGAGCGATGCCCTGGGCCGAACGCTCCTGGTACCTGTGGGGCCAATGGTGTGCCTGAGAGGCTGACCGGCCGAACCACTGCTCGTACACACGTGGCCACCACCATGCGTGGGAGTTCTATTGCCTAATGTGGGCCAAGAGCGTTATGGCCAAGAACAGGTTGCCCGGGGATGTAACCGGGTGTACCTTGCTGGCGAGGGCTTTGGTGCAAAGAGCTGGAGCATGGGGACGGTCGGCCCTGACGGCCGTCCAGCTTTCCAGCCGAATGGCCCGATGGAGCAGGAGCGAGAATGACCCATGTCGTGACCGCTGCTCAGCAGGCCAGGGACTACCGGTCCTTGGAGGCCATGGGGCTCTCGGTGCTGGTCGTCGTCTGCACCGGGGCCTCGTCGCCCCTGACCGCGCTGCAGGCGGTCCGCCGGGCGAGAGAGTCGCTCAGGAACGCCGGTTTCGCAGTGGTGGCCGAGGGACGGGCCCCCGGTGGGGGCGGCGGTCGGGCGGAGGTGACGATGGCCGGGGAGGTCGTCGACAGAGGCGCTCCGGCCGTCGACCGCGACACGGACGGGGCCCCTGCACCGGTGATCGTTCTTGCCGCAACCGCGAACGAGACGGACGCCTGCACTGTGGTTGCGGCTGCCCGCTCGGGCTTCATGCTGGGCCCGGCCGGCCTGCCCGGCGGGCGGCCGGTCCGGCCTGGGAGCGGTGGAGCCGAGCCCGGTCTGTTCCGGTGCCCGGGCTGCGATGGGGTACCAGGCTCCGGTGCCGATGAGAGGTTGGCAGGAGCCGGGGCGGGCCTCACCGAGCGGGAGGTGGAAGTGCTCCAGGCGTTCGCCAACGGTGCCACGACTGTCGAGGTAGTGCGTACGCTCAATGTGAGCCCGAAGACCGTGAAGAACCACCTGGCCCACATCTACGCCAAGTTGGGCGCGGCCGACCGGACCCAGGCGGTTTCCATGGCGCTGAGACTGGGGATCGTGCGTTTGGAGCGGTGAGCCCTGGCGCCGACGAGGCCCGCCACGGCCGGGGCCTTCCCCATGTTCGCCCAACCTCAATCGGGATGCCTCCTCCCGCTCGGGCCCCGCGAGGCTGGGGCGAGGGCGACGGAGCCCGTTAGGGCCCAAAGCCCGCGGCACCGGCGCAGGTGCCGGCCGGAAGGTCACCGGTGAGCCGGCACAGGTCCCGGACCAGGTACCCGGCGGCGGCCCGGGCGGCCCGGGCGGTCTTGGTCTGCCCGGCGGCCAGTTGCGAGACAGCACGGTCAAAATTGAGGCCTGCCAGAGCGCTGGCGTCGTACTGGCTGCCCACGAACACGGAGCGGCCGCCCAGGTCGACAAAGGGGATGCCGCCGGCGGCGCCGGCCGGTACGTAGGGAGGGACGTCCCACCTGGCGAGCAGGGAGGCCTGGGCCGGTGTGGGGGTGGCCAGCACCGGGTAGGCGCCCGAGGGCAGCGCGATGTTGCCGTGGGTCTCGACGGCGACGAAGGCCAGGTAGGCGCTGTGGTACTGCGACCTGTAGAAGGTGAGGGTGGGCGTCGAGGGGTTGACGTCGGTGGCCGATGAGGTGGTCCCTTGTACGCCCGTGAAGGTCCCGAACCGGGAGAGGGCCATGAACAGGGGCCAGCGCTGAGCGGCGCAGTAGGGGCAGTAGTTGGCGCCGATGTAGAGCACCTCGGGCTTGCCGCTCAGGGTGAGGGCGGGGGCCCCGGCCGGCAGGGGAGTCGGTGCGGCTGCTGCTGCGGGCTGTGCCCGGGCCGCGGCGAGCAGCGTCTGGGCGGGCACGGTGGCCAGCGGCTGCAGGGTGGCCGCGCTCAGCGCAAAGGTGCCCTGGGCCGGTCTGGCGCTGCCCTTGTTGCTGCTGGCCGAGGTCCCGTAGGCCGCCAGCAGGGCGGCGATCACAACGACCACTATGGCTGTGGCCCCCGAGGCCAGCCAGAGCCGGCGCCGTCCGAGGGCCCCGGTCCGGGTGGGCGACGGGCGCGCCCGGCGCTTCGCCCTGGGGGCGGGCGCTGCCCGTGACTTGGCTGCGCCGCCTGGGCGGGGGGGCACGTTGGGACGGGCGCTCCCGGCTGGGGCCTCAGGCATGGCTGACCTCCTGGGTCGAGCTTGTCCTGGGGCGCCTGCTGCGCATAGGGCAGTTCGGCTGCTCCATTGGGCCCTAAGGGCCCGCCGTAGGTGCGGCCCGCCCCCGGCAGCTCGCGCCCGCTACGGTGACGGGTTTCAATCCTCGACCGCCAGCTCCAACCACGATTCCTCGGCATCGTGGAGGGCGAGCTGGACGTCGGCCAGCTCCTGGCTCAGAGCTGCCATCTCCACATAGCCCGGCGCCGCCGCCAGCGCGTCACCGATCCGGGCTATCTCCCCTTGTAGGCGCGCCATCTCGCGCTCGGCCTCGCGTGCAAGCCGGGCGCGCCGGGACGGGTTCATGCGGCCCTGGCCCCGTGGGGGCTGGGCCCGGTCGCTCCCGGCTGTGCCGTCGCCGGCGGCCTCGGCCCGGCTCGCAGCGCCGCCGGCGCTCGGCCTGCCGGTGGCCTCGTTCCGCCGGTCCAGAGAGCGTGCTCGCTCCACCCAGGCGTCCACCCCGCCGGCGACCTCGGAGACCATCCCGTCCACCGACACCTCGACGAGGCGGTTGGTGACCCGCTCCAGGAAGGTGCGGTCGTGGCTGACGGCCAGCACGGCCCCCGGCCAGTCCTCCAGGAAGTCCTCGAGCGCCCGCAGGGTGTCGAGGTCGAGGTCGTTGGTCGGCTCGTCGAGGAACAGCACGTTCGGGCGGGCAGCGATCAACAACAGCAGCTGGAGCCGGCGCCGCTCGCCGCCCGAGAGCGACCCGGCCCGGGCAAAGGGGAGCTCCCCGGTGAAGAGGAAGCGCCGCATGAGGTTGTTGTCCTCGGGGGAGCCCGGCACCCCGTGCGGCCCGGCCACCAGGTCCCGCACCCGGGCCCCGGCGTCGATGTCGGCCGCCAGCTGGTCGTTGTAGCCGGCCACGACCGTCGGCCCGGTCTCGACGACGCCTTCGGTCGGCTGGAGGCGGCCGGCCAGCAACCGGAGCAGCGTCGTCTTGCCGGCCCCGTTCGGGCCCACGACCCCGAGGCGTTCACGCCGGCCGACAACCAGGTTGACCCGGCTCAACACGGAGGGACCGTCCCCGTAACAGAACCCCGCCTCGACGCATTCGACCACCTTGTCGCCCAGCCGAGGTATGCCAGGCACGGCCTGGATGTCAGCGGTCCCCACAGACGCCTGCGGGCCGCCCTCGATGAGGCGTAGCGCGGCCTCGACCCTGGCCTGGGGCTTGCGGGAGCGGGCCTTGGCCCCCCGGCGCAGCCAGGCCAGCTCCCTGCGGGCCAGGTTGCGCCGCGTGGCTTCGGCGGCGAAAGCCTGGGCCTCCCGCCCCGCCTTGGCCGCCAGGTAGACCTCGTAGCCGCCGTCGTGGAAGAAAGCGGTGCCCCGGTCCAGCTCCACGATCCTGGTGGTCAGCCGGTCCAGCAGGTGGCGGTCGTGGGTTACGAGAACCAGACCGCCGCGAAAGGCATTGAGGCGGTCCTCCAGCCAGGCCACGGCCCCGAGGTCGAGGTGGTTGGTGGGCTCGTCCAAGACCAGCAACTCGACGGGCTGGGCGAGCACCCGGGCCAGGGCCACCCGCTTGCGCTGGCCGCCCGAGAGCTCGGTTATGGGAGTGGGCAGGCCGGCGCCCAGACCCAGGTGGGTGAGTACCGCCTCGGCCTCCCAGCCGGCGCCCACCGCATCGCGCACCGTGTCGCCCTCCAGGCTTGGCTCCTGCTCGAGGAAGCCGACCCGGCTACCCCTGCCTCGCCGCACTGCGCCCGAGTCGGGCTGGTCCGTACCAGCCAGTACGCGCAGCAGAGTCGACTTGCCGCTGCCGTTCACCCCGACGACACCGACCCGCTCGCCGTCCGCGACAGTCATGCACAGGTCCTCGAACAGGGCCCGCCCCACCCGGCCGACGGTCACATGCTGCAGGTCTACGAGTACGGCCACGGGGTCATCACCCTACCGGCGGCCCGCTGCCCCGACGGCACACACAGGAGTGGGGGAGCCCGACAACGAGCACCGCGGCGACCGCGGCGACCTCGGCGGCACCCGCAGCACCTGACGACACCGCACCTGATGACACCGCTCCTGGCGCCCCTCGGGGTGGTGCCGGGGCGGCCCCCCTCACCGCCCCCGGCCCTCAAAGGATTCCACGGGCACGCCGCCGCCGGTACGCACCCCCCGCGCCGACAGTCCCGCCCACCAACTCGGCCAGGCCTACGTGCCACCCCGCTTCGAGCCATTTGCACCAGTGCTGCATGGCGCACCAACGGAGCTAGCTCACGGGAACGGCCACGGCGCCTGCCCGGAAGCTCATTGTCGCCGGCGGTCTTCCCCACCGCCAGGCCCGGAGCCGGCGGCCAGCTTCCGGCGGGCCGGGTAGAGCCGGGCTGTGCCTGGGGCCACCTCCGCCATCGGCGCGGCGGGGCCCGAGAGGGCACCGAGGCGCGAGGGCCACCAGATCCGGGCACCAACGTCGAGGTTGAGCGCGGTGACCAGTACCGAGCGCACCACCATGGTGTCGAGCAGGACGCCGAACGCGACGGCGAAGCCGATCTCGGTGAAGGTCGTGAGAGGAAGCGTCCCGAGCACGGCGAAGGTGCCGGCGAGCACCAGGCCGGCCGAGGTGATAACCCCTCCGGTAGTGGCCAGGCCGACCAGGCTGCCCCTGCGGGTGCCGAGTACCCGGCTCTCTTCCTGCACCCGGGTCATGAGGAAGATGTTGTAGTCGATGCCCAGCGCCACCAGGAAAATGAACACGAAGAGGGGCAGCGCCGGGTCCGCCCCGGCGAAGCCGAACACCCACCTGAACACCAGAGCGCTCACCCCCATCGCGGCGCCGAAGGACAGCACGACGGTGGCCACCAGCAGTACCGGGGCCAGCAGGGCGCGCAGCAGAAGGGCCAGGATCACGAGCACGACGACCAGCACCACCGGGATGACGATGTTGCGGTCGTGCTGTGCGGCCCTGCGCACGTCGAGGTTGGTGGCCGTCAGCCCGCCGACCCTGGCGTGGGCGCCGGCGACGGCGTGGACGGAGCTGCGCACGGCATCGACGGCCCGGAAGGCGCCAGGGCTGTCCGGAGGCCAGGACAGCGTCCCCTGCAAGAGGGCGCCGGCACCCTTGACCATCGGTGGGGCCACCGACGCGACACCAGGCGTCGAAGCCAGCGCCGCCCGGACCTGGGTGAGCTTGGCGGCGTCGGCGATGACCAACACCGGCTGGCCGGCACCGGCCGGGAAGTGGCGGGCCAGCACGGCTTCACCGATCACGGCGTCCGGCGTGCCCACGTAGGACTGCTTGTCGGTGAGCCCGTTTGCGTTGAGGTTCACGGCCCCGACCGCCATCGCTGCCAGCACCAAGGCCGTCCCCACCCAGACGCGCCTGGGGTAGCGGCTCATGCGCTCCCCGGCCCGCGCCCACACGCCGTGCGCCGTCGGCCCCCCGGGACCGGGCACTGGCCGGAACGGCCAGAAGACCCACCTTCCTGCCGTGACCAGCAAGGCGGGCAGCAGGGTCACCATGGCCAGGAAGCCTGCTGAGATGCCGACGGCAGCTACGGGCCCGAGCCCGCGCGTCGAGTTGGTCTCGGCCGCCAGCAGGCACAACAGGCCGACCGCCACGGTGCTGGCGCTGGCCAGTATGGCCGGCCCGGCACGGTGCAGGGCGACCTGCATGGCGGCGTGGCGGTCGTCGTGGCGGCGCAACTCCTCGCGGTAGCGCGCCACCAGCAGCAGGGCATAGTCGGTGGCCGCTCCGAAGACGAGCACGGTCAGGATCCCGGCGCTCATGGCGTTGACCACCAGTCCGGCGTACCTGGCCAGAAGGTATATGAGCGCCTCGGCGGTGGCCAGGGCGACGCCAGCTGAGAGCACCGGCAGCACCCAGAGCACCGGGCTGCGGTAGGTGACGAGCAGGATGGCGATGACCACAGCCGCGGCCGAGTACAAAAGGGTGTTGTCTATGCCCTTGAAGGCTTCGGAGGAAGCGGCCGCGCTACCGGCCGGCCCGGTGACATGGACGCTCACGCCGTCCACTCGGGCGATGCTTTCGAGGTGGGAGACGACGTTGCCTGCGATGGACCAGTCGTTGCCCGGGAGCCTCACCGGCACTGTGACCTGCGCCGCCTGACCGTCCCTCGACCAGAACGGCCCAGCCACCTGACCGTCCACCCTCGGCTCCCGGCTGAGAGCCGCTGCCGCCCGCGAGATGCCGGCCCGCTGCGAGGGGCTCAGGACTGGCCTGTGCTCGTAGACGACGACGGCGTCGACGACGTCGGGCGACTGGAACTTGGACAGCCCGTCGAGCACCTGGGTCGATTCGGCTCTCCCCGGTAGCCAGGCGGATGCATCGTTCTTCTCCGCTCCGGACAGCTTCCCCGCCAGCGACGCCGTCCCGACGAGGACTACCAACCACGCCAGCAGGACCAGGTACTTGCTCCTGTGCCCGGCCACCCAGGCGGCCCAGGATCTGCCCGATGGCAACGACCACGCTCCTTGTGCCGGCCGGCGCGCCTTGCCGCGCCGACGAAATACGAGACCGCTAGGAAGTTGTGGCCAAAGGGCTCGGCCAGCCGAGCCCGGGCCGTAGACGGCGCCGTGCAGATGCGCCTGCCTTGGTGGAGTTCTACCCGCCGCGACCTGGCGCCCGTCCCGACTATTGGCACGGCCCGATGGGACGTTGTGCCCTTCCGGCGACCTCCAGGCCCGACCGAGGCCGACCTCAGGCGTGGCCCTGCCCGTGCCGAGCATGAGAACTCTCTCATCCAGGTCTAACCGGGGCCCTGGACCACCGGTCCGATACTGCTCCCAGGCCCGGGAACGGGCGCTGGACCGGGGCTACGGCCCGGGAGGAGCAGACGTGCGAAACTTGGTTCGTTGGGCCGCGGCCCTGGTTGCCGCAGCCAGTGTCACCGGCGTACTGGGCGGCCTGGCGTTGAGGTCGGCCCCACCCGGAGCAGCCGCGACCGTGACTGCGAGCACGGCCGTGGTGACGCGCCAGCCCGCCCTGACTGCCGGGCAACCCACCCTGGCAGCCACCCAGCCCGCTGTGGCTATGGACGGGGAGAACGCCACCCGTGCCGTGGTGAAGCAGGCCGACCTGCTCGGGACATCCATCGCCCAGGCACGGCGCCAGATGGCTACGGTCATGACCCGGGCCTTCGCCAGGCTCCATGCCTCCGAGCTCTCGGTCGCAGCGGAACGCTCGGCGCTTTCGGCCGAGCAGGCTCAGCTGTCCGACGAGGCACACCGGCTCTCCGCCCAGGCGGCGGCCATGGTGACGGAGTCGGCAACGCTGCAGAAGGAGGCGACGGCCGTACGGGCGGCCCAGAGCCGGCTGGCAGCCGAAGTGGAGGCGGCCAGGGCATCCGCCAGTGCCCGGTCCACCACGCCGGCCGGGTACGGCGACGGCGGCTCTTCCTACGGGGGCGACGGTCATGACAACTGACCAGCGCGCCGCCGTCGAGCACCCTACGGGCGCAAGCGGCACGTACCC
>JAKACE010000015.1 GCA_021821705.1 Actinomycetes bacterium
GCTCGGGGTCCTCAAGCAGTACCAGAGAGACCGCCTGACGACCTTCCTCACGGCGCCGAGCGGGCTGGGGCGCCCAGCCGTCAATGCCAGCAACCCTTACGCGGCGACCATCCAGTACAACCTCGACCAGTCCAAGACCGCCATCGCCGACGGGGGGATCTACGGCAAGGGCCTCTTCAACGGCCTGCTCACCAACCTGTCCTACGTCCCGAACCAGTCGACGGACTTCATCTTCACCTCCGTCGCCGAGCAGTTCGGGTTCATGGGGTCGGCCCTGTTGCTGGCCCTGTTCGTGCTGATGGTCTGGCGGACGTGGCGAGCAGCCGTGCGCAGCCGCGACCTCGCAGGCACCCTCATCTGCATCGGTGTCCTGGCCATGCTGACCTTCCAGGTGTTCGAGAACGTCGGCATGACGATGGGCATCATGCCCGTCGCCGGCATCACCCTGCCGTTCATGAGCTACGGGGGTTCCTCGATGGTGGTCGACTGGGTGGCCATCGGGCTGGTTGTCAACGTCGGCATGCGCCGTTTCGCGTGAACAGTTGCACCTGAGCACCGGTTTCACCACTTCAGGTGGCTACACTCGTCAATTGAGATGACTTCACCGACCAGTGCGGACCTACACGGCACCCCGGCCTCAGCCGGCGCGCAGTCGTGATGCTGCACATCTGGTCCCGCCTGTGCAGCCGCATCGCCGGGCGACGTGAGGTGGTGGAGCCGACCAGCCGACAGGCGGGCCGCTCCCAGCCGGGCCCTTCGCATGGGCGCTGCGCGCCGCAGCCAGGGCCGGCCGACAAGGGTGCAAACCCACAGGTTTCCATGGCTATGGCGCGCGACGGCGCGCGGTGGGCTCCGCACGGGGCCCGCCGGGGGCACGGCTGTGTGCCCTTGTCGCGACGTGCGCCGGGCGCGCTGCGGAGCGCGCCCGCTCCGAAGGGAAGATTTCGATGCCCGAACCACTGCTCGGCGAGGCAGCCGATGTGGCCTCCCGGCCGTCGCCCCTGGGCGACGGGCCCCGCACGGCGCCCCCTGGTACAGCTGAGGGCGCCGATGGCGCCGAAGGTGCTGACGACCTAGATACCGCTTCTGCCAACAAGGCCCGTCGCCGCCGGCGCGGGTCGCGTGGCGGCCGTGGCCGCAAGCCTGCGGGTGCCAACGGGGCGGGCGACGACGCCGGCGGAGAGGACGACCCAGCGGACGGGGGCTTCGACGCCACCAGCGAGAGCAGTTCCCTGCCCGTTCCCGCGCCCGTGGCGGGCTCGGGCTCAGGCCCGGCCGAGACGGCCAACGGGACCGGCGCCCCTGGCGCAGCCAAGCCGCGCATCGGTGACACCCGGCCCGGCTCGCCGCCGGCCCCTCGCCGGCGGGCCCGCAGGGCCGCCAGTCCGGAGGGGCCCGGTGCGGTGGACGAGCTCTCGGGCCCGCCTGTGCTCGGTGGCCAGGACGCGGCCGGGACCGACAGCGGTGCTGTCCGGTCACGCCGCTCCCGGCGGAAGCGCTCCTCTGGGGCAGATGCCGGAGCCGGCCTGCCCGGTGCCCCCGTCCCGGTCGGGACCGGAGCAACCACTGCGGTGGGGACGGGAGCAGGCGAACGCCGCCCGGCCCCGGCGCAGCGCAGCGGCGGCGTGATGGCGGCAGAGCGCGCCGCCGAGCGCCAGGGACGCCGCGGCGGCCAGGACAAGCGCAACCGCCCGCTCGGCCGTTACCTCATGGTGGTGCACGTCGGCCCGACTGCCAACCAGATCGCCGTGCTCGAGGGCCGGACGCTGATCGAGCACTACGTTTCTCGCCCGGCGGACGACACCACCCAGATAGACGGCAACATCTACCTCGGCCGTGTGCAGAACGTCCTGCCCGGTATGGAGGCCGCCTTCGTGGACATCGGCACGCCCAAGAACGCAGTGCTCTACCGCGGCGACCTGCGCTACGACGACGACGAGGTCGGCCCGGCGGCCGAGGACGCCAGCAAGCCGACACGGGGCCGCCTGGGTGGGGCGGCGCGCGATGCCCGTATCGAGCAGCTGTTGAGGACGGGGCAGAACATCATCTGCCAGGTCACCAAGAACCCGATAGGCACCAAGGGCGCCCGCCTGACCCAGGAGGTGTCGCTGCCTGGCCGCTTCGTCGTGCTCATCCCCAACAGCGACACCTATGGCATCTCCAAGCGGCTCGGCGACGACGAGCGCAAGCGCCTGCGCAAGATCCTGGACGAGATCCGCCCTGCCGGCCACGGCCTGATCGTGCGCACCGCTGCCGAGGGGGCGAGCGCCGACGAGCTGGGCCGCGACGTCGCCCGCTTGATGCGCCAGTGGGACCAGGTGCAGCAGCTGGCGGCGACGTCACGGGCGCCGCAGTTGCTCTACCGTGAGCCGGACCTGGCCGTGCGGGTGATCCGCGAGGAGTTCAACCGTGACTACCGGGGTGTCGTGATCGACGACCCCGGCCTGTACGAGCAGGTCAAGGAGTACGTCTCCAGCATCACCCCCGAGCTCGCCGACCGTGTCGAGCTGGTCGACCCGGCAGAGGAGCCACTGCCGCTGTTCGAGAGGTTCCGGGTGCACGAGCAGGTGCACAAGGCCCTGGACAGGAAGGTCTGGTTGCCGTCGGGAGGTTCGCTCATCATCGAGCGGACGGAGGCGTTGACGGTCATCGACGTCAATACGGGCAAGAACGTCGGCACCTCCAACCTGGAGGAGACCGTCTTCCGCAACAACCTCGAGGCCGCCGAGGAGATCGCCAGGCAGCTCCGCTTGCGCGACATCGGCGGGATCATCGTCATCGACTTCATCGACATGGAGGTGATGGCCAACCGGGCCGAGGTGATCCGCACGTTCCGTGAGGCCCTGGCCCGGGACAAGACCCGCTCGCAGGTGTTCGACATCTCCGAGCTGGGCCTGGTCGAGATGACGCGCAAGCGGATCTCGGAGGGCCTGGTCGAGTCCTACTCGGAAACGTGCCCGACATGTGCCGGACGGGGCATCGTCTTCGACCAGTCCCTGCTCTAGGTCCGCTCCAGGCCTGGTCGGCGCCGGCGTCACACCGGCTGTGAGGACCGGGAGGGCAGACCCGGCGGGGCGCGCAGCCCTGGTGCGGAGCGCCGCCCGGTCCTCGGGGCCGGGAAGTCGGTTTACCTGGCTTGGTACACGGCCGTCAGCGTGGCCCTGGCGAGGATGTTGAAGGTGATGTTGAAGCCAAGGATGGCGGGGGCGGCGTCGGGGCCGACGTTGAGCTTGTCGGTGCTCAGGGCGTGCACGGCGAAGATGTAGCGGTGGGGCCGGTCACCCTTGGGCGGGGCTGCCCCCATGTAGCCGGCCTGGCCTGCGTCGTTGCGAAGCTGCACGGCTCCGCTTGGCATCCGCTCGCCGGAAGGAGCGCCGGCGCCCTGGGGCAGCTCGGTGACCGAGCGGGGGAGATTGGCGACCGCCCAGTGCCAGAACCCGCTGCCGGTCGGGGCGTCAGGGTCATAGCAGGTGACGGCAAAACCGGCCGTCCCGTCGGGGAAGCCCGACCAGCGCAGGTGTGGGCTGACATCGTGGCCGCCGGCGCCGTTCCAGGCGCTCACGTGCAGGTTGGGCAGCTCGCCGCCGTCCACGATGTCGTCACTCTCCAGGGTGAAGCTCGGGACGGGCGGCAGCAGCTCGTAGGGGCTGGGGCTCTGGGGTCGTTCGAGCACGTCTCTACCTCCTCGTTCGGCAGCACAACACCGGTCTGCCCGCTGACGCGGCGAGCCTACCGAGGATCGGCGTGCTCTCCCCTCGCCGGCCGGGCCCGGCCCGGCGACCGGTGGACCGGTCCTCGCTCGCTTGGGCTCAGGAGGCGGACGGCCTGGCCGGCACGTTGCGCTCCGCAGAGCCGTTGTAGAACTGCGTCGGGCGACCGATACGGCCCGGGCCCGACGCCATCTCCAGCCAGTGGGCGACCCACCCGGCGCTGCGGCCGATCACGAACAACGGGGTGAACATGGCATCCGGGAACCCGATGGCCCGGTAGATGATCCCCGAGTAGAAGTCCACGTTCGGGTAGAGCTTGCGGGAGATGAAGTAGTCGTCGGCCAGGGCGACCTCCTCGAGCTTCATGGCGATCTCGAGCAGGGGGTCCTCGGGCGCCAGCTTCTCCACCAGGTCGAGGGCGATCTGGCGGATCACCCGGGCACGGGCGTCGGTTGTCTTGTACACGCGGTGGCCGAAGCCCATCAGCCGGAAGGGGTCGTTCTTGTCCTTGGCCTTGTCGATGATGGCACTGAGCGGCTTGCCCGAGTCCTTTATCTCCTGGAGCATCCGGATGACCTCCTGGTTGGCGCCGCCGTGGAGCGGGCCCCAGAGGGCATTGATCGCGGCCGAGACACCGGCGTAGAAGGAGGCCCCGGACGAGGCCACCATGCGCAGGGTCGCCGTCGAGCAGTTGAGCTCGTGGTCGGCATGGAGGATGAGCAGGGTGTTGAGGGCACGGGCGGTGGCGTTGTCGGGCAGGTGGTCGCTGCCGGGCAGGGAGAAGCACAGCTGGAGGAAGTCCTCGACGTAGTCGAGCGAGCGGTTGCTCTTGCCCCGGGGGACGCCGCGCAGCACGGCGTGGGCGTACCCGGCGAACACAGGCATGGACGACAGCAGGCGGATGCCCGCCTGCTCGACCCGTGCCCGTGCGTCCAGGCCGGCGTCCTCGTCGGCGTAGGCGGTGAGCGCCTCGGTTGCGATGGACATCATGGCCATGGGGTGCATGGACTGGGGGAACGTGTCGAACATGCGCTCGATGCCGACGTGGATCGCCAGCTTGGGGTCGCGCACCTTGGCGACGAAGTTGTCCGCCGCCTCGGCGCCGGGCAGCTCACCGTAAATGAGGAGGTAGGCCACCTCCAGGAAGGAGTGCGACGTGGCCAGCTGCTCGACCGGGTAGCCCCGGAAGTAGAGCCGCCCAGCCTCGCCGTCCACGAACGTGATGGCCGAGGTGTAGGCAGCGGTGTCAGCGTAACCCGGGTCGAGGACGGCCAGGCCGTGCTGGCCGAGAGAGCTCACATCGATCGTCTTGCGACCGAGCGTGGGTTGCTGGACGGGCAGCTCGAGCGTTTCGCCGCCGACAACAAGGGTTGCCGGCTCAAGGGCTTCTTCAGCAGAACTGGGCATGGGAGTCGAGCCCTCCTTTCCTTTCGACGGGCAGCCTACCGGTGCCCGACCGGCCACGCCACGCCCGCCCCGGCCCGGCGCAGCTGGGGTTGCGCCTAGAGCGGTCAGGTGGCGCCTGGTGAGCCCCTGCCCGGTTTCCGTTATACTTGTCCTCTTGTGTACGCAGTGATCAAGACAGGCGGCAAGCAGGAGCGCGTCGAAGAGGGCCAGAGGCTGGCGGTCGAGCTCCTCGGTGCCGGTGAAGGCGAGGAGGTCTCCTTCGCCCCGGTGATGCTGGTCGACGGTGCCACCGTCCTGTCGACGCCGGGCGAGCTGGCCGGCGCCAGGGTCGGTGCCCGGGTCGTCGGCGAGGAGAAGGGGCCGAAGATCCGGGGCTTCGTCTACAAGTCGAAGACCCGTGGCCGGCGCAAGTGGGGCCATCGGCAGCGTTACAGCACCATCGAAGTTACGTCGATCACCAGGGAGGCTTAGGCGTGTCGAAGACCAAGGGTGGAGGCAGCACCCGCAACGGGCGCGACAGCGCCGCCCAGAGGCTCGGCGTCAAGGTGTTCGACGGTGGTGTGGTCACCGCCGGCTCGATCATCGTCCGCCAGCGTGGCACCAGGTTCCATCCCGGTTCCGGGGTCGGCAAGGGCTCCGACGACACCTTGTTCGCAATGGTCGACGGTCAGGTCCGCTTCGGCAGCCGCAACGGCCGCCGCCTGGTCGACGTTGAGCCAGCGGCCGCTTCAGCCAACTGAGCCCACTCTCTCGCTGACGGCGCTGCGCCAGTTGGCTCCCCGGCCCGACCGGGCGGGTCACGGAAAGGCCGGCCGTGTTCGTCGATGAATGTCAGCTGCACGTCAAGGCCGGTGACGGCGGCGCCGGAGCCGTCTCGTTCCGCCGGGAGGCGCACGTCTCCGAGGGCGGCCCCGACGGTGGCGACGGTGGCAGTGGTGGTGACGTATGGCTGGTCGCCGACCACAACGTCGCCTCGCTGCTTTCCTTCAAGGACCATCCTCACCGCCGTGCGACATCGGGGACGCACGGCATGGGCAAGGGCCGGCACGGACGTTCGGGCACGGACATCGAGGTGCCCGTACCCGAAGGCACCGTCGTGCGCGACCGGGACGGAGAGGTGCTGGCCGACCTGAGCCAGGCCGGGGCGCGCTGGATGGCGGCCCGCGGTGGCCAGGGCGGGAGGGGCAACGCCAGGTTCCTCTCCAACCGCCGCCGGGCGCCTGCGTTCGCCGAACAGGGCGAGGTGGGCGAGGAGGTCTGGTACAACCTCGAGCTCAAGCTCATGGCCGACGTGGCCCTGGTCGGCTTCCCCAATGCGGGCAAGTCCACTTTGATATCGCGCATCTCGGCGGCCAAGCCCAAGATCGCCGACTACCCCTTCACCACGCTGGAGCCCCACCTCGGGGTCGTCCGCTTCGACGACCACGAGTTCGTCGCCGCCGACATCCCCGGCCTGGTCGAGGGGGCCAGCGAGGGCAAGGGGCTCGGTCACCGTTTCCTGCGCCACATCGAGCGGGCCCGGGTCCTCCTGGTGCTGGCCGACCTGGCCCCCGACGACGGGCGCAGCCCGCGTGACCAGGAGACGGCACTGCTGACCGAGCTGGCCAACTACCAGCCCGGGCTGCTGGCGCGCCCGAGGCTGGTGGTGGGCTCGAGGGCCGACATGGTCGGCCCCGACGCCAGGGCTGCCCTGGCTGAGGGGCTGCCGGTCATCTCCGCCGTCACCGGCGAGGGGGTGCAGTGGCTGCTCGGGCGCCTGGCCGTGATGGTGGCCGAGGCCCGGTCGGCCCAGTCGGTGCCACGGGGCATCGTTGTGCACCGTCCCGTGCCTGCCGGAGTGGTGGTCGAAAGAGCGCAGGACGGCGCACTCGTCGTAAAGGGCAGGCAGGCTGAGCGGGCAGTGGCCCTGTCCGACCTCACCGACCCGACGGCGCTGGCCTACGCCCAGGGACGGCTGCGCCGCCTGGGCGTCGACCGGGCCCTGGCCAGGGCGGGGGCGAGGCCGGGCGAGCGGGTGCGTATAGGCAGGTTCGAGTTCGAGTGGGAGCCGGACTGATGAGCCTCCCCGCTGCCGGCCAGCACGGTACCGGCCAGCACGGTACCGGCCGCACGGTGGTGGTCAAGGTCGGCTCGTCGTCGGTGACGGACGAGCTCGGCCGGGTGTCGGACGCCGCCATCGTCAAGCTCAGCACCGAGGTGGCCGCCGTGCATGCCGGTGGTGACCACGTCGTCCTGGTTACCAGTGGTGCTGTGGCCGCCGGCCTGAGGGTGCTCGGTATCGAGCCGCGCCCGACCGACCCGGCGCTGCTGCAGGCGGCGTCGGCCGTCGGCCAGAGCCGGCTGATGCGCCACTACGAGCGGGGCATGGAGACCGTTGGCCTGGCCTGCGGGCAGGTCCTACTGGCCCCCCTGGACTTCTTCAACCGGGCGCAGTACCTGCACGCCCGCCAGACCCTGCGGCTGCTCGTGGGCCTGGGGGTCGTCCCGGTCGTGAACGAGAACGACGCGGTGGCGGACGACGAGATCCGTTTCGGCGACAACGACCGCCTGGCCGCCCTGGTCGCCCAGCTCGTGCAGGCGGACATGCTCGTGCTGCTGACCGACGCTGCCGGCCTCTTCACGGCGGATCCCCGCGTCGACGGCGAGGCGCGCCTGGTCGAGGAGGTGGCGGAGGTGGACCAGGTGCTGGCTCTGGCGGGAGGCGCTGGCAGCGAGCGCGGCAGCGGTGGCATGGCCTCGAAGCTGGCGGCGGCCAAGATGGCAGCGTGGTCGGGGGTGCCGGTCGTCATCGCCTCTGCCGAACGGCCGGACGTCCTGACGGACGCGCTGGCAGGCCGGCCCGGCGTGGGTACCCTCGTGCGACCGCGCTCCGGCCGGCTCCCGGCTCGCAAGCTGTGGATCGCGTTCGCCCTTGCTCCCGCCGGTCGGGTGGTGGTCGACGCCGGGGCCAGGCGGGCACTCGTCGAGAGGGGGGTGTCTCTCCTTCCGGCGGGCGTTGTCGAGGTCGTGGGTGACTTCCAGCCCGACGACGCCGTCGAACTGGCCGGCCCGGACGGTGCCGTCTTCGCCAAGGGCTTGGTGCGCCACAGTGCCAAGGCCCTCAGCGAGTGGGCCGGGCGCAGGACGTCTGACCTGCCCCCGGACGTCTCTGCGGAGGTCGTCCACCGCGACGACCTCGTACTGCTGCCATGAAGAGCCTGCCCACCCCGCCTGCGGCCCCGGGGGACAGGTAGGCCGAAGGCCAGGCTCGACGTCCGGCGCCGACCGGTCAGGACCCGACGCTGGCGCACATGCCCCAGGCCGTGAGCACCGGGGGCGGCAGGGCCGGCGGGCAGGTGCCGGGGGCGAAAGAGGCCACGTACGTCCATGCGCCTCCGGGTGGACGGCGGAAGGCGCCGTAGTCGGCGAAGGCGGCCGCCAGAGCCCTGCCCGCCGCAGTGTCGGCCCCCGCCGCGGTTGCGGCAGCGGGGACGAAGCGGGAGATGGCCCACGCGTAGCCGGTGCCCCGCTGCACGGCGTAGAAGACCGTGCCCGGTGCGGTCGACTGGACCTCTGCAGCGGTCATCCCGGTCCTGGTGTGCTCGCCCACCACCCAGGCCTGGCGCAGGACCGGGCCGAAGCCGGCCGGAGCGGCGAGGTTGGTGGCCGGGGCGGTCATGTCGGCGGAGCTGAGCGCAGTGCCGCTGGTGGAGTGGCCGGCTGCCGTGTAGGGGTGGTGCGACGGCTGGGCACCGCCGGTGCGAGCGATGTGGCGCCCGGCCGGTGACCCCGTCACGGAGGTGCTCGATGCCGGCCGGCGGCCGAGCGTAGCGGTCGTCTTGCCCTGGGCTGTGCCCGACGCCAGGCGAGGGTAGCTGGTAGTGGTCGGAAGGGAGAGGACCACCAGCGCCGCCATGACGGCGAGGACCCCGAGAACGACCAATGCCATCGATACGCCGGTGCTCAGGCGGGGCAGCCGCGACGGCCCGTCACGGCGCGGTGACGCCGGCCTGCGCCGCCTGGTTGCCTGTGGTCCCGGGACCGTAGGCGTGCCTGCCGGCGGTGTCGGCACCCCTGCCTCCCCGTTGCCGCCGCCGGGCCCGGCGGGGGCGGCACCTGCGTTGTGGACGTGCCTCGGCCTGTACTGGGTCACGCCATATTCTCGCCCACGTGGCCGCTCGGGGCGCGCATTGCCGGCCTGGACGTCCGCCAACGGCGAGGCTGCGTCGACAGCTCCGGGGCGGGACCGGCGCCCGAGGCGCTAGGTTGCACCCCGGAGCGGCCGGCCGGCCGCCCACGGCCGAGGTACCGGGAGGTAGCCGTGCAACTGGGGATGGTCGGGCTCGGGCGCATGGGCGCCAACATGGTGCGCCGCCTCATGCGAGCTGGTCACACCTGCGTCGTCTATGACGTCAACGCCGACGCGGTGGCGGCGATGGCCGCCGAGGGCGCCACCGGGGCCGCCAGCCTGGAGGACTTCGTGGCCAGGCTCGAAGCGCCCCGTGCAGCGTGGGTGATGGTGCCGGCCGGGTACACGGGCGAGACGGTGACCAAGCTGGCAGCCCTGATGTCCGCCGGCGACATCGTGATCGACGGCGGTAATTCTCATTACCACGATGACATCGCGCGCGCCGCCAAGCTCAAGGAGCAGGGGGTCCACTACGTCGACGTCGGCACCAGCGGCGGCGTCTTCGGGCTGGAGCGCGGCTACTGCCTGATGATCGGGGGTGAGGCAGAGGTGGTCGGGCGCCTGGGCCCGATATTCGCCGCCATAGCGCCGGGCCCCGAGGCAGCCCCACGCACCGACGGCCGCACCGGGGACCTGGCGACCTCCGAAAACGGCTACCTTCACTGCGGCCCGGCCGGGGCCGGCCACTTCGTCAAGATGGTCCACAACGGCATCGAGTACGGCATCATGGCCGCCTACGCCGAGGGTCTCGGTGTGCTGGCCAAGGCCAATATCGGCAAGGCGGTGAGCGCCAGCTACGACGCCGAGAACACGCCGCTGGGCGATCCCGAGCACTACCAGTACGACATGGACATACCCGAGATCGCCGAGGTCTGGCGCCGGGGGAGCGTCATCGCCTCATGGCTGCTCGACCTGACCGCCCACGCCCTGCACCAGGACCCGCGGCTGGCCGGCTTCGAGGGCAGGGTGTCCGACTCGGGCGAGGGCCGCTGGACGATCAAGGCGGCCATCGACGAGGCGGTCCCAGCGCACGTGCTCACGGCTGCGCTGTACGAGCGTTTCAGTAGCCGCGGCGAGGCGGACTTCGCCGACAAGGTGCTGTCCGCCATGCGCAAGGAGTTCGGCGGGCACGCCGAGCAGGCGCACACCTGAGGGGCTTCTTCGGGTTGTTGCGCCCCCCTTGGGTGGCGGGCGCAACGCTGTACAGGCCGGGAGCTCTTCAGCAGACGCCGTGGGCACGGCCGTGGGCGGCGGCGTGTGCCTTGGCAGGGGCGGCGGCGCGGATGTGAGAGGGGCCCGGGCGGGCGTGGCCGGTGCCCTGGCGGGATGGACCGTTGGCATCGAGGTGCTCGACGGAGCGCGCCAGGTCGGAGGCGAGCATGTCAGCCAGGTCGCGTGAGAAGTTCTCCTTGACGACGACTCGGAGGACTGCGATTTCCTGGGCGTCGGGAGCCATGGTGTAGGCGGGCACGATCCAGCCCCGCTGGCGCAGCTCGGAGGAGATGTCGAACACGCTGTAAGAGCGGCCGGCGGTGTCGCTCGAGCGGAAACAGACCAGGGGCACCGTGCGGGGCTTGCTCAATATCTCGAACCGGCCTATGGAAGCCACGGCCGAGGCGAGGTGGGCCGTCGTCTGCTCCAGCCTGCTCATGACCTCCGTGTAGCCCTCACGCCCCAGCCGCAGGAAGTTGTAGTACTGGGCCAGGATCTGCCCGGCACCGCGGCTGAAGTTGAGGTTGAAGGTGGGCTGGTCGCCACCCAGGTAGTTGACGTGGAATATGAGGTCCGATGGCAGGTCCTCTTCGGTACGCCAGACCACCCAGCCGACGCCTGGGTAGACGAGGCCGTACTTGTGCCCGGAGGCATTGATGGAGCGCACGGCCGGGAGCCTGAAGTCCCATTCGAGCTCGGGCGCCGTGAAAGGGGCGACGAAGGCACCGCTGGCCCCGTCGACATGCAGGGCGACGTCCCATCCCCGCTCCGCGTTGAGCGCCATGATGGCGTCGTTGAGCTCCTTGATCGGCTCGTACTCGCCCGTGTACGTGCTGCCGAGTATGCCGACCACGCCAATGGTGTTCTCGTCCACCATGGACATCGCCTCGTCCACCCCGATGACGAAGCGCTCGCTCGTGAGCGGCACGTAGCGGGGTTCGACGTCGAAATAACGGGCGAACTTCTCCCAGCAGACCTGGACGTTGGCCCCCATCACGATGTTGGGCGCCCCTGCCGGCAGCCCCTGCGCCGCCCGCCGCGCCCGCCAACGCCACTTCATGGCCAGGCCGGCCAGGTGTATGGCCTCGCTCGAGCCGACGGTGGCGCAGCCCACGGCGGCTCCCTCGCCGGAGGGCGCGTGGAACAGCCCCGCCAGCATGTTGACGCAGCGATTGTGGATCTCGGTGGTCTGGGGGTACTCGTCAGCGTCTATGTAGTTGCGCCCGAACGACTCGACCATCAGGCGGTCGGCCTCCGGCTCCATCCAGGTCGTCACGAAACTGGCCAGGTTGAGTGCCGGGTTGCCGTCCAGGTTGAGCTCGTCGTGGACCAACTGGTAGGCCAGCTGGGCCGGCATGCGCCCGTCGGGCAGTTCGTAGCGGGGCACGGGCTCGCCGAGCTCGCGCGAGCCGTACATCGGCGCCAGCAGTGCCTCTTGGCGCGTGAGATCCGAGGCGTCCATCTTGCGGGCCAGCATGTTGCCACCACCTCCCTGCCCGCTCGGTGGCCGGGCCCGAGAGGTCCGGCCCTGGCGCGGGCGTTCGTCCGGGAAGCTAGCGGGCCCGACCTGCTTGCGCTCGTCCCGGCGTGCCGGGTCAGCTGGTTGCGGAGCCAGGCACGCCAGGCTGCGCCGGCCCACTCGTGTGCGCTCTTATCAGCCCGTTGCCGGGGGCCGACGGCGGCCAGAAGAGCGGAGCAGGACCGTCATGACCGGGTGCACAGGCCCACCGAGCTGGCGAACTTCGGGCCGATCGACTGGGCTTGTCCCTCGAGGGACCGCATCCTGGTGAGGTCGCTGCGCATCTGCGAGCGGTTCGAGGCCTGGCTCGCGGTCAGGTAGTCGGTCTGAAGCAGCACGAGGGATCCGAAGACCTGCAGGCTCTGCTGGCCAAGCTGGGCGCCCTGCTGGCACTGGGCGGCGTGCGCCTGGGTGACGGCCAGGTTCTGCTGGGTGCTGCCGAGGCGTCCCTGCGCCCGGCCCAACTGGTCCTGGGCCTGGCCTACCCGGCCCTGCGCCTGTCCCACCTGGGCCTGGGCCTGGGCCAGGCGTCCCTGGGTGGCGGCCAGCTCGGCTCCGACCCGGGCCAGCTGTGCGCGCGTGGCGCTGAACCTGTGGTCGAGGGCGCGGGTGCCCGCCAGCTGCCTGCGTGCCCTTGCCGTGGCTGCCGACGCCGTGGCCCGGGCGCTGACCAGCTCGGCCCGGGTCGCCGACAACTGGTCGGAGGTATGGCTCAGCCGGGAGGACTCGCCGCTGCCCCAGGCGATGGCGCCGGCCAGGCCGGCCACCAGCGCCAGGGCCGCGGCGCCG
>JAKACE010000016.1 GCA_021821705.1 Actinomycetes bacterium
CCGGCGTAGGGGGTGGCGGCGTCGGCGCTGCCCTGGACCATGAGGATGCCGGGCAGGCCGGGGGCCCCGACCTCGAAGGGCTTGACCGGGCCCCGGACGGGCCAGAAGGCGCAGGCGGCATTGAACCAGGTGTTGTCCCAGGTGACCAGGGGGGCGGTCCGCACCAGCCTGCGGGTGTCGGAGTCCCAGCGGCCCCAGTTGCGCGGCCATGCCACGTCGGAGCACTCGACGGCGTTGTAGACCGCGAACTCGTTCTCGTCCTGAGCTCCCACGGTCTTGTACAGGGCTACGAGGCCCGAGCTCGAGCCATGCCGCAGGTAGGACGACAAAGCGGCCGCCAGGTCGGGCCACACCGAGGTGGTGTACAGACCGGCGACGAAGTCGTCGTCGAGCTCGTCCGGGCCGAGCTGGCCTGGGACAGGGCGCCGCGTCAATAGGGCCTTCGCCGTGGCGAAGGAGGCAGCCACCTCGGCACCGGTGCGGCCCAGGTGGTAGGTGGCGTCGTAGCCGGCTGCCCAGGCGAACATGGCGTCGAGGCGGCGCTGGGCGGCGACGTCCTGGGCCAGGTTGTCCGCGTACCACACGCCGGTCGGGTCGACGGTGCTGTCGAGGACCATGCGCTTGACCGAGGCCGGGTAGAGGGTGGCGTACACCTGGCCGATGTACGTCCCGTACGAGAAGCCGAAGTAGCTGATCTTGGCCTGCCCCATGGCGGTGGCGATCGACTCCACGTCCCTGGCCGTGTCGACCGTGGTCATGTAGGGGAGCAGCCAGCCGTACCTGCGCTCACAAGCCTGGGCATAGCCGCGCGCTTTGGCCTCCAGGGCCAGCTCCGCCGCCCTGGTCGCCGGCGTGTAGCCCGGCTGCACCGGCCGGAAGTAGGAGGGGTCGCAGTGCATCGATGGCACAGAGGCACCGACGCCGCGCGGGTCGAAGCCGACGATCGTGTACTCGGAGGCGATCGAGGGGGGCAGCTCTCCCGCCACCGTCTCGGCCAGGGTGCGCCCCGAACCCCCCGGGCCACCCGGGTTGACCACGAGCACGCCCTGGCGCCGGGCGGCCGGAGCGCTGGCGGGCACCTCGGAGAGGGCGATGGTGATGTGGCGGCCTCGTGGCCGGGCGTAGTCGAGCGGGACTTGCAGGCTTGCGCACTCCAAGCCGGCCGCCACAGCCGGACATGGGCGCCAGTGCAGGCTTGCCGCCTGCGGGCCGGGCCCGGCGGCGCCGGCGCTGCTGACCGCTACGTGCCGGGAGGTGGTCGCCGAGGCCGCGCTCGACGTCCAGGCAGAGGCCGCCGGCGCCGAGCCCCTTGGCGGGGCAGCGACGCTGGGAGGTACCAGGGCTCCGAGCAGGCCGGCGAGCACGCCCAGGCAGGTCAGTGTCCGCACGCAGGCAACCTAGCCGTTGGCCCCGAATGGTGCATAGGCCCGACGCAACGGGTAGGTAGCGGCCATGGCGAAGTACGCAGTCAACGGCGCCGGCGTGAACAAGGCGCGCCAGCTGATCGATGCCCACCGCTACGACACCGAGACGCCGTGGTCCGACGCGGCCCCGTCGGCATCACAGGGCAACGACCAGATCGAGCGCCACGGCTATGACGGGTACGGGGAGTGGCACCTGGCCATCGACACCGAGGCGTCGCAGGAGACCAAGGACCGCTACGGGTTCCCCTTTGGCGACTTCCGCCGGCTCAACCGGGCTGCCCTCGTCCACGCCAAGCAGCGGGCGTCACAGAACGGCCACGACGAGGTGGCCAAGGTCGCAGGCGAACTGCTCGAGACGCTGGACCGGACGCGGGCCTGACCCGGGCCGCCACCCGGGCGCAGGGAGGCGAAGGCGTCACGCCCGGGCACCGTCACCCGGGCACCTGGGCACCCGGGCACCCGGGCACCCGGGCACCTGGGCACCTGGGCACCTGGGCACCGTCAGGCGCTCTGCTGGGAGCGCCGGCGCTGGCCGGAGGCGGCGGCGCCGTTCGAGGACGCGAACTTGCGCCCGGCGCGACGCCGGCGCCTCCCATCGAGGTCGGTGACCGGCTTCGCTGCGTTGCGGCCGGCCCCGTCCTGAGCCCTGGCGGCGCCAGCCGAGCCGCGGCCCTGGCCCTGGCCTTGGCGCCCGCTCTTGGCTGGCCCGTTGGCGTCGCGACGGCGGCCGTCGCCAGGGGCCCTACGGGCCTCGTGGTGGTGACCGCTCCTCTGGTTGCCGGCCTGGGCGGCCAGGCCGGCGAGCCCGGGCCCGGCCTGGGGCCTGGGCCGCGCTGTGGCGCCGGCCATGGCCGACATGGTCCCCTCCGCCGGCGGGTCGGTGAAGGCGGCCTCGAGGCCCAGCCGTTTCTGCAGCTTGCGGGCAGCGCTCTCCTGGTCGGAGCTCACCAGGGAGATGACCAGGCCGTCCGCTCCTGCACGCCCGGTCCTCCCGGAGCGGTGCACGTAGGTATCGTCGTCCTCGGGTGGGTCGTAGTGCAGCACGCAGTCGACGCCTTCGATGTGCAGCCCGCGCGATGCCACGTCCGTGCCCACCAGTACCTGCGCCCGCCCGCTGCGGAAAGCGGCCAGCGCCCGCTCGCGCTGGGCCTGGCTCCGGTCGCCATGGATCGCGACCGCCTCGACGCCCGCCCGGGCCAGTTGCTGGGCCAGGCGGTCGACGCCGTGCCGGGTGCGGCAGAAGACGATGGAGGAGTACTGAGAGGCGACGAGGCTGGCGGTGACGCCGGCCCGTTGCTCGCGCGTCGTGCGCCAGAACTCGTGGCGGTGGAGCCCGCTGCTGCGGGTGGCGGCGGCAACGGCCGCCCTCAGTGGGTCGCGCTGGTAGCGGGTCACGAGCTTTTCGACCTCGGGCGACATGGTGGCCGTGAAGAGCAGGGTCTGGCGCTCGGGCCGCACCCGGTCCAGGATCCGCTTCACGTCGGGCAGGAAGCCCATGTCGGCCATACGGTCGGCCTCGTCGACGACGACCGCCTCGACGGCTGCGAGGTCGACGTGGCCCCGGTTGAGCAGGTCTATCAGGCGACCGGGGCATGCCACGGCGATGTCGACGCCCGATCGCAGCGCCGCCAGTTGCCCACCGAAGCCCGTGCCCCCGTAGAAGACGGCGACGCGCAGCGACCGGGTCGTGCCGAGATCGGCGAGGGAGGCCGCGATCTGGGCCGCGAGCTCGCGCGTCGGGGCCAGTACCAGGGCCCGCGGGGAGCGGGGCTTGCCCTTGGCGGCCCGGGCGACGAGCGGCAGGCCGAAGGCGAGCGTCTTACCGCTGCCGGTGGGCGACTGGGCGCAGACGTCGCGGCCCGCCAGGCCGTCGGCGAGGGTGGCGGCTTGGACGGGGAAGGGTGATGTCATGCCGAGGCGCTCCAGATGAGCGCAGAGGTCCGGCGGCAGGCCGAGTGAAGCGAAGGTCGAAGGCAAGGTCAGAGTCTCTCCAGGGTCAGTCGTGGCGCAGCACGTCCGCGGGCCGCGACAGGTACCCGAACAGACCTCCGTTGACCGGCGCGCGCCGGCCCTGTGCCGCTGCAGGGAGGTGAGCCGTGGCTCAGCGAGCCGGCTCCTGCCACACGATACCAGGCGCGGGCCCACGGCCTGCGGCAACGCCGCGCCGGCGAGGTACTTTTGCACCATCGCGGCCGCGTGACGGCCCCGAGCGAGGAGCACTCCATGGACACCTGGGAAGCGATCCTGTCCCGGCGCAACGTTCGCAGCTTCACCGACCAGGCCCTGCCGGCCGAGCACCTGGAGCGGGTGCTCGAGGCCGGTCGGCGCTCCCCGTCTGCCAACAACCGCCAAAAGTGGGACTTCGTGGTCAGCACCGATCGCGCCCAGCTGCGGGAACTGGCGACGGTGTGGACCGGGGCCGGCCACGTGGCCGGCTCGGCTGCGACCATAACGCTGGTCCTGCCGGTTCCGGAGAGCGAGCGCACGGCTCTGCTCGACCAGTACGACCTGGGCCAGGCCACCATGCTGATGATGCTGGCGGCCGCAGATCTGGGCATAGGCAGCGGCCATTCGGCCGTCGGCGACAAGGACGCATGCCGGCGCATCCTGGGCATCCCGGCCGGCTACGACCCGGCCTACCTCCTGGCTCTCGGCTACCCGGCCGACCGCCCGCTGTCGCCCGTGCGCCAGCCCAACCGCCGCCCGCTGGACGAGGTTGTGCACCGTGGCCACTGGTAGGCCGGCCCGGCACGGCCAGGGCGCCCTGGGCGGCCGGGAGGGTACCGGCGGCACCCGGGCGGGGGCGTCCTGAGCTCGACAGGCAGCACCTACGACGCTGTCGTCGTCGGCTCGGGCCCCAACGGCCTGGTCGCCGCCAACCTGCTGGCCGACGCCGGCTGGGACGTGCTGGTGCTCGAGGCCCAGCCCGAGCCCGGAGGGGCTGTGCGTAGTGCGGGCTACCTCGGCCCGGGCTTCGTGGCGGACGTCTGCAGCGCCTTCTACCCCCTGGCGGCAGCGTCACCGGCCATCGCATCGCTCGCCTTGGAGGACCACGGGCTGCGCTGGGCCCACGCTCCGGCGGTGCTGGCGCACCCATTGCCCGATGGCGGCTGCGCCCTGCTCAGCCGGGACGTGACCGAGACCTGCTCGGCGCTGGAGCGACTGGGCCGGGGTGACGGGGCGGCGTGGGAGCGCCTCTGGCAGCTCTGGGGCCGGCTGGGACCGGCTCTGGTCGATGCGTTGTTCACACCGTTCCCTCCGTTGCGCGCCGGTACCCGCATGCTGGCGCGGGCCGGGCCGGCCGGCGTACCCGCCTTTGCCAGGTTCGCGGCGCTCCCGGTGCGCCGCCTGATGGAGGAGGAGTTCTCGGGGCCGGGGGGCCTCCTGCTCGCCGGCTGCACGATGCACACCGACCTGGCCCCCGAGTCTGCCGGTGGCGCACTGTACGCCTGGATCCTGGCCATGCTCGGCCAGCAGTACGGTTGGCCGGTGCCCGAGGGCGGTGCCGGGAGGCTGGCACAGGCCATGGTGGGGCGGCTGCGCAGCCTGGGCGGCGAAGTGCGCTGCTCGACGCCGGCCGAGGAGGTGCTCGTGCGCCACGGCCGGGCCACCGGGGTGCGGGCGGTGTCGGGGGAGACCTTCCGTGCCAGGCGGGCGGTGATCGCCGACGTGGCCGCACCGCTGCTCTACGGCGGGCTGGTCGGCTGGGAGCACCTGCCGGCGCGCCTGCGCGACGACATCAGGCGGTTCCAGTGGGACTACGCCACCGTCAAGGTCGACTGGGCGCTGTCGGGACGGGTGCCGTGGTCCGCACCGACCGCCGGGCGGGCCGGGACCGTCCACCTGTCCGCTGGGATCGACGAGATGACGATGTACTGCGCCCAACTGGCCACCGGGCAGGTGCCTGCGGAGCCTTTCGTGCTCATGGGCCAGATGACAACGGCCGACGCCAGCCGCTCACCGCTGGGCACGGAATCGCTCTGGGGTTACACCCACGTGCCCAGGTCAGTAAGGGGGGACGCAGGCGGGAGGGGGTTGTCCGGCGCCTGGGACGGCGCCGAACTGGAACTGATGGCCGACCGGGTCGAGCAGCAGGTGGAGCGGTTTGCCCCGGGCTTTCGCTCCCTGGTGTCCCGGCGCCACGTGCTCGGCCCCCACCAGTTGCAAGAGCACAATGCCAACGCGGTCGGCGGAGCCGTGAGCGGTGGCACAGCCGCGGCGCACCAGCAGCTCTTCTTGCGCCCCGTGCCCGGCCTGGGGCGGCCGCGCACCCCGGTGGCGGCCCTCTACCTCGCATCTGCCTCGGCGCACCCCGGAGGTGGCGTCCACGGAGCGTGCGGGGCCAACGCAGCCAGGGCGGCGCTGCGGGCGCAGGGCCCGGTGCGCCGATGGCTCCGGCGCGCTGCGGCGGCGCCGGCGTAAAGGACCTCCCCGAGAGTTCACCGTCTCGGGGCCACGCGTTCGACTCCCGTTCACCGAGAGTTAAATCGACGTGCCTAGGTTCTGTGGCGGTTCGAACACGACTGCGCAGTCGGCCAACCCTCGGGCACCGGGGCGGGACAGAACGTCCACCCGCGGCTCGCTCGTCCCGCAAAGAGAGGAAACCGACACTCAATGTTCTCCAAAAAGCCCACGAACTCCCGGGCTGCACGGCGTGCCCTCTGCAGCCTGCTGGCTGTCGCTGCCGGCACCGCCGCCAGCATCAGTGCCGCGCCCTCAGCTCTGGCCGCCTCCAAAGCGAGCACCAAGGAGGCCCCTCCGAGCGGCCACATCGCCATCTCCGAGACCGGCAGCACCTTGCTCTACCCGCTGTTCCAGCTCTGGTCGACCGCATACCACCAGCGCTACAAGAACGTGACCGTCACGCCCCAGGGCACTGGTTCGGGCGTGGGCATATCGAGCGCCGCAGGGGGCACGGCTGACATCGGCGCCTCCGACGCCTACCTGTCGAACACACAGGTTGCCCAGTACAAGGGCCTCAAGAACATCGCCCTGGCCATATCGGCCCAACAGGTCAACTACAACGTCTCAGGTGTGCCGGCCAACACGCACCTCAAACTCGACGGCAAGGTGCTCTCGCTCATCTACCAGGGCAAGATCACCAGCTGGGACGACGCCCAGATAAAGGCCCTCAACCCCGGCGTCAAGCTGCCGAACGAGAAGATCGTCGCCCTCCACCGCTCGGATTCGAGCGGCGACACGTTCCTGTTCACCTCCTACCTCTCGGACCAGGACCCGAGCGGTTGGGGCGCGTCGATCGGCTACAGCACGAGCGTTTCTTTCCCAGCCATCCCCAATGCTCTGGCCGAAGAAGGCAACGGCGGGATGGTGAGCGGCTGCAAGGCCACTCCGGGCTGCGTCGCCTACATCGGCATCAGCTACCTGACCGCCACGCAGCAGGCCCACCTCGGCGAGGCCTTCCTGCAGAACCGCGCGGGCAAGTTCGTCCAGCCCACCAGCAAGACCATCGTGGCCGAGGCGGCTGCCATGGAGAAGAAGACCCCGGCCAACGAGGCCCTCTCCATGATCGACGACTCCGCCCCCAACGGCTACCCGATCATCAACTACGAGTACGCCATCCTGCCCGGCCGCGAGGCCAACTCGAGGCAGGCCGCCGCCGTGCGGGCGTTCCTCTACTGGGCCATCGACCGCAACGGGGGCTCCGAGCCGCGCTTCCTCAACGCAGTTCGCTTCCAGCCCCTGCCCCCGGCGGTCGCCGAGCTTTCGGCCCGCCAGATAGCCCAAATTCGCTAGGTGACCGGCGGGGCGCTCTGCCTCGCATGTCCAAAGTCACTCGAGTTGCACCCGGCCGAGGGTGCCCGGTTGCCGGCGCCAGCCGGCGCCGGGCGCCCTCGTGTCGTTTTTGCCTCGGCCCCCGTGGCCGCACGGTACCGGGCCCGCTGCTGCCCGTCGGTGGCACCAGCTAGCGGGGCCGGGGGGCGGTGCGGTAGCTACCGTCGGCGCTGAGCCAACGCACGGCGAGGGGCTCGAGCAGGAGCAGGTCGGCGGCCGCCGGGTCGAGGAGGTCGACGACCGGTGCCAGGTCCAGGGCGCCCATGACAGATGGTGACGCGTAGACGGTGCCCTCGCTGACATTGGCGAGCCCGAGCACGCAGCCGTAGCGCGGGTGGCGGCGCACCCAGCCGAAAACGGCCGGGTCACCGGTGTCGACGACCTGTACCGAGCCGGCACCGTGCAGGGCCCCGCACTGCCTGCGGGCCTGGACCAGGCGGGCGAAACCGGACCACACCGCTGCGGTCACGGTGGCCGGGTCGTGGCGCTGCGCCATGCGCTCGGGGGACATCGGTGGCCGGTGCCGCCAGCGGCTGTCAGCGGCCCGGGTGGGGTCGAGGTGGTAACCCTCGTCGTCACCCAGGCCCAGTTCGTCGCCCATCCAGATGACGGGTACGCCCCCGAAACCGAAGGCGATGGCGTAAAGGAGCAGGAGGCGGGCGACGCCGGGTGAGCCCGGCCCACCCTGGCCGTCGGTCAGGCCGGCCAGACTGGAAGCCATCCCGCAGGTGCGCTCGTCGCCGGTGGCCGGGTTGGTGGAGAAAGCCACCCCGCGCGCGAACGAGCCCGGGTAGTCCCCGCGGTAGAAGCGGGCCAGGAAACGCCGGTGGGCTGCGCCGTCCAGCCCAACCGTCGCAGCATCCTGGTCGGACACGGCCCAACCGATGTCGTCGTGGCAGCGCACGTAGGTCAGCCAGGTGGTCCCCTGGGGGGCCGGAGGCAGTCGCCGCAGAGCAGCAGTGGCCAGGCGGGCGTCCCTGCTCGCCAGCATCGACCATGTCTGGACCATGAGCTGGTTGTGGTAGGCCAGCTGGCACTCGCGGCGCTGGCGCTCGTGGTGGCCCAGGTAGGGGACCAGGTCGTCAGGTCCTACGATGGCTTCTGCCAGCAGGATGCAGGCGGGGGCGGCCATGCCGAGGGCGGCCCTCAGAGCTTGGGCTA
Organism: Actinomycetes bacterium; assembly: GCA_021821705.1. Classification (GTDB taxonomy): domain Bacteria; phylum Actinomycetota; class Acidimicrobiia; order Acidimicrobiales; family Palsa-688; genus JAJZMF01. The sequence goes on from JAKACE010000016.1 coordinate 8,379, forward strand.
CCAGGTGGGCCCCGGGCTGGTTCTGGCAGTTGGTGCCCATGCGCTTCCACGTGAAGGCCACGGCGTCGAGGCGTACGATCTCGACACCGAGGTTGGCCAGGTGCAGTAGCACGTCCACCATCTCGACCAGGACGTCGGGGTTGGCCCAGTTCAGGTCCCACTGGAACTCCCGGAACGTCGTCCAGACCCAGGCCTGCATCTCGGGCACCCAGGTGAAGTTGCCTGGCGACATGGTGGGGAAGACCTCGGGCAGGGTCGCCTCGTAGGCGTCGGGGAGGCTGCGGTCGGGGAACGTCAGGTACAGCTCGCGGTGGTAGGCGGAGCCTTCCCGGGCCAGGACGGCCCATTCGTGGTCGGCACTGGTGTGGTTCATCACCAGGTCGAGACAGGTGCTGATGCCGGCGTCACGCAAGGAGCCGACGAGGTGCTCAAGATCGCTCGGCGTGCCGAGGCGCGGGTCGGGCCGCCTGTAGTCGTCGATGGCGAAGCCGCCGTCGTTGTCGCCGGCCCGGGGGTGCAGCACCGACATGAGGTGCACGACGTTCACCCCGAGCTCCTGGAGGTAGCCCACCCGGGCCTCGACGCCGCGAAGGTCGCCACCGAAACGGTCGGCGTAGCAGGCGTAGCCGATGCGTCCGGGCTCGAGGAACCAGTCGGGATTGCGCTCGCGCCGGATGTCCAGCTCCACCAGCGAGGCTTTGCGGGACCTGGAGGCGGCGGTCACCCGTGCCACCACGCCAGCCTGGACCTCCTCGACCCGGTCGGGGTAGAGCCCCTCGAGGGCGGAGCGGAGGTCGTCGTGCCACTCGTGCAGCCTGCGCCCGAGATCGGCCTCGGCGCTCACTGCCACGGGCCGAGCGTAGTGCCCACGGCTAGCCGGTGGGCCCGCTGCTCAGTGTCACGGTCGCCTTGTGGGCGACACCCAAGCCGTCGAGCCAGGTGACGGTGACCCGCTGGCCCGGGTGTAGCAGGTCCATGACCGTGCGCAGGCTGGTCGAGGAGCTGACGTTGTGGCCATCGACGGAGGTGATCGTGTCGCCCTGGCCAAGGCCGGCCGAGGCGGCCGGAGTGCCGCTGATGACGCCGGCAACGCCGGCGCCGGAGGCCGGGGCGCCGAAGGGCGAGTATTGCGAGGTCGGGACCACCTCGACGCCGAGGAAGGCGGAAGGGCCTATGTGCACCGACGCCGACGACCGGCCTGCTTCGACCTGCTTGACGATCGACATCGCCGTGTTGACCGGTATGGCGTAACCCTGGGTGAGCTGTGGGTTGCCCGCGTACTGGAACTGGAAGGTCGACGAACCGGCGGTGTTCATGGCGACGACCTGGCCCTGCATGTCGACCAGGGGCCCACCCGAATCACCCGGCTGGATGGCGGCATTGGTCTCCACGAGGTGGGACAGCTGCTCGGCCGAACCCGTCAGCTCGTCGGCGGCGCTGATCGACTTGTCGAGGGCGGTGATGGTGCCGGTGGCGGACGTGGGGGCGCCACCGACGCCTCCGGCGTTGCCCAGGGCCACGACGGCCTGGCCGACGGCCAGCGAGCCCGAACTGCCAAGCGAGGCCGTAGCCAGGCCGGAGGCGCCTTGGAGCTTGATCAGGGCTACGTCCGAGCCGGCGCTGTAGCCCAGGACGGTGGCCTTGTAGGTCTTGGCGTTGCCCACGTCTGTGACCGAGATGCTGGTCGCCCCTTCCACCACGTGGTTGTTGGTCAGGATCTCGCCCGAGGACGTCAGCACGATGCCCGTGCCTGCCGCCTGGGCTTGGCCGTAGTCGATGTTGGACACGATGTCCACCAGCGCTGGGCCCACCTTGGCTTCGACCTGGGCCACCGACAGCGTGGCGTCCGCCGCGTTGGCCGGGCCCGGCGCGGTACCGTCCAGGACGGCACGGCTCACCCCGGCCCCGGCGACCACGGCGGCGGCGACTACGGCCGCACCGGCCGCCCGGCGTTGCCGGCGGCGACGGCGCAGTGAACGGGCCATGGCGGCCTCGTTGCCGAGCGGAGGGGGGAAGGAGGGCCAGTCGTGGGCGCCAGGCCACATCCCGTCGCCGACTGGCGACGAGGCGCCTGCCGTACCGTTCGTGCCGCTTTCTGGGAGTGTTCCGCTCATCGAGGGCTCCTTTCGGGTCTCTGTGCTCACCATGGTCCCCGCCGGTGCTTAAGGCCGCCTGTGAAGCGCCGCAGAAAGCACCAACAACGGCTCGTTCTCACCCCGCTACCCGCTCCCGGCTGGGTTTTCCTCCACCGCACCTCCACCCGGACTGCACGGGGCCGCCAGCCGGCGGGGGTTGGGTGGGCACATGCAGGGGCATGGAAATGTGCCTCCGGCCGGACGCGAGCCCGCCGGGACGCAGCGAGCGGGAGCGTCCGGGGCCAAAGCGCGGGCCACCGGGGCCGACCAGCGGGCCACCGGGGCCGACCAGCGGGCCGCCGGCGCCAGGCGCTACAGCGGCCCCGGCCTCGGTCCGGTACTGGCACTGCTGAGCGTGTCCGCAGGCGCTCTGGCGGCCGGCGGCGTGCTTCACGCCCTCGGCCCGGGCCAGGCGGGCAACTCTGTCTGGACGGCGGTCGGTGCCGCCGGCGCCGTGCTGGCTCTCTGGGAGACGGTGAGAGCGCTGAGGCAGGGCCGGCTCGGTGTCGACGTGATCGCCGTGCTCGCCCTGGTCGGTGCCATCCTGGCGGGCGAGAGCCTGGCGTCGGCCGTTATCGCCATCATGGTGATGACCGGCCGGTTGCTCGAGGCATGGGCCTCGGACAGGGCACGACGCAACCTGCGACTGCTGCTCGAGCGGGCCCCGGCCTCCGTGCGCCGGTACGCGCAAGGGGCCCTGGAGACGGTCGAGGTGGGCGCGGTGGTGCCGGGCGACCTCGTGATGGTGTCTACAGGCGAAGTCGTGCCTGTTGACGGGCGCCTCGTCACGGCGGCGGTACTGGACGAGTCGGCCCTGACGGGCGAGCCCCTGCCCGTCGAGCGGTCGGTCGGGGAGCCGGTGCAGAGCGGGGTTGTCAACGCAGGAGACCCCTTCGACCTGCGGGTCACGGCCCGGGCCGACGACAGCGCCTACTCGGCACTGGTCAGGCTGGTGCGCACCGCCGAGGCTTCCCGTGCGCCCTCGGTGCGCCTGGCGGACCGGTACGCCCTGTGGTTCCTCATGTTCACCTTGGCTCTCGCCGGCGCTGGTTGGGCGCTGGGCGGGGCAGGGAGGTCCGTCGCCATACTCGTGGTGGCCACCCCCTGCCCATTGATACTCGGTGTGCCCGTCGCCCTGGTGTCCGGGTTGTCGCGCGCTGCCCACCAGGGCGTGGTGGTGAAGAGCGGGGCGGCGCTCGAGAGGCTGGCTGCCTGCACGACGGTCCTGCTGGACAAGACCGGCACGGTCACATCCGGCCAGCCGACGGTCACCCAGGTGGCCTCGGCGGGCGCATTTTCGCCCGAGGAGGTCCTGCGCCTGGCGGCCTGCCTGGAGCAGGCATCCCCGCACGTCCTGGCCGGCGCGGTGGTGAGAGCGGCCGCCGCCCGCGGCCTGGCGCTGTCGCTGCCCCAGGCGTTCGAAGAGGTGCACGGCAGCGGGGCACGGGGCTCGGTCGAGGGCCGCTCGGTGAGCGTCGGCAACCGCGAATGGGTGGGCCTGGCGCCGGGGCCGGTCCCTGGGTGGGCCGCTGGGGCTCACAGGCGTTCGCGCGTCGAGCGGGCGCTGCTTGTCTACGTGGCCATAGACGGTGGTGCGCAGGGGGTCATGGTGCTCGAGGACCCGGTCCGCCCCGACGCCGCCAGGACCGTGCGCTCTCTGCGCTCGAGCGGCATGAAGCGTGTCGTCATGGTCACAGGCGACCGTGACGAGGTGGCCCAGACGGTCGGGGAGGCCATCGGGGTCGACCAGGTGTACGCCCAGTGCACGCCGAGCATGAAGCTCCAGGTCGTGGAGGCGGAGAAGAGGCTGGCCCCGACGATGATGCTAGGGGACGGCATCAACGACGCACCGGCGCTGGCACTGGCCGACGTCGGGGTGGCAATGGCAGCGCGGGGGGCGACGGTGTCGTCCGAGGGTGCAGACGTCGTGCTCACCGTCGACCGCTTCTCGCGCATGGGCGAGGCCCGCTCGATCGCAAACCGCGCCAGGAGGGTTGCGGCCCAGAGCGCGGCAGCCGGTATGGTTCTTTCCCTCGTGGCCATGGGTGTCGCCAGCTTTGGCGTGCTGCCGGCACTGTGGGGCGCCGTCCTCCAGGAACTGATCGACGTGGCTGCCATCTCCAACGCGCTGCGGGCGCTACGCCCGGCGCGCCACGAGCTACGGCTCTCGAACGCGGAGAAGTCGCTCACCTCGCGCTTTCGCACCGAGCACCAGGCCATCGAGGCCGCGACGGACCGCTTGCGGGTGGTCGCCGACCGGCTGGCGGGGGACGGC
>JAKACE010000017.1 GCA_021821705.1 Actinomycetes bacterium
GTAGCGGCGGGGTGGGCCCTTCTGGCGGCGATGCCGTCGGGGGTTCGGCGCCGCCGGCCGCCGCCTCGCCGAGCCGGGCCGGCGAGGGGTTGGGCACGGCTTGCCTCCAGCTCGCCCAGAGGGCGGCCAGGGTCAGGTCGGCGGCCAGCAGGACCAGGTAGCTGATCCTCCACGACACCAGGACAACGGCCACGGTCACCACCAGGGGGCCGATGGCCGTACCAACGCCGTAAGCGCCGTGGAGCAGGTTGAGCAGGCGCCGGCGGCCCGACATGCCTATGGCGGTGTTGAGGCCGCCGTCCATCATCCCCGCCGCCGCCCCGAAGAGGACAGAAACCCCGAAGAGCACCCAGACGTCGGGAGAGGCGGCAAAGCCGGCCGCCCCCAGTGCGGCGCATACTGCGCTCACAGCCAGGAGGGCGCCGACCCCGAAGCGGTTGATGAGCCGGCCCACGACCGTGCTCACGGCCACCGAGCCCAGCGTCACCACGATGAGGACGAGGCCGAGGTCACCCACAGGTACGTGGAACGTCTGCCTGACTGACGGCCACGCCGTCCCCAGCATGCCGTCGGGTAGGCCAAGGGCCACGAAAGTCCCCAGGCTCAGCACGTCTATGCGCCGCGCAGGCGGCCCGGCGCTCACCCTCCGGGGCTCGGCAGGGAGTGCCGGCGGCGCTGGGCCGGCCGCGTCGCCGGGATGCCACGGCGGCCCGGTGGTATTGCCCGGCCCCTTGGCTCTCTCATCGCCGTCAGGCTAGCCACGCTCGCCCCGGCTGGGCCCGGGAGCGGGGACCGGGCCTGGCTCAGCAGGGCGGCCCGCCGGCCCGGCCGTAGTCGGAGACGTAACCGGGCACCGCCGCCAGCACGGCGCCGGTGGTGTCGACGACCGGCGGGCCGGCCGCCAGCCTGAGGGGCAGCTGCCCGGCCCAGATGTGACCGAGAGCGAGGTCGGCGGGCTCCTCGTTGGGCCCGCCGGTGCGGACCTTGGCTGACGCCTCCTCGATGTCGAAGCGCACGACCCGGGTGGCCCGCAGTTCCTCCTCGGAGGGTGGCCGGGCGTCGGCACCGCGCCCGGGTAACAGGTGATCCACCAGTACGGCCAGGGCCTGGCGCTTCTCCTCGGTCCCGCCCACCTCGCTCACGGGGCCGAAGGCCATGACCGAGCGGTAGTTGACCGAGTGGTGGAAGGCGGAGCGGGCCAGGACGAGGCCGTCGACCAGTGTGACAGTGACGCATGCCTGGCCGCAGGCAATGGCACTGCGCAGGGCGTGGTTGCCTGGGGCGCCGTGGAGGTACAGGGTGCGGCCGGCGCGCCCGTAGATGGTTGGCACGACGACCACGCCCTCGGCGCCGACGGCTCCGAGATGGCAGACGAAACCCTCGTCGAGGATGCCGAAGACGGTCGCCTCGTCGTAGAGCCCTCGCTCCGCCAGCCGCCTGACCCGTGCCCGGGTTCCCGGGCCAAGGTGCCCCGGGAGCGTCGTCTCGTCGGGGCCGGTGCTCACGACGGACTCGCAATCAATGTTACAGTACGTATCGTGGACATGCCAGCACAATATCACCCGGAGGGAAAGAGCACCCAGGAATTAGTAGCCGGCATAGAGCGGGCGCTGCGAGAAGGGTGGCTGATGCCGGGCGACCGCCTGCCTGCGGTGCGGGACCTGGCCCGCCGCTGCGGAGTCAGCCCGGCGACCGTGGCCTCCGCTTACCGGGAGCTGCACCGCCGGGGCATCGCCAGCGGGTCCGGGCGGGCCGGGACCAGGATCAGGCCCCGGCCGCCTGTACGCACGCGGTTATCCGTGGCACTGCCGCCCGGGGTGCAGGACCTGCGCAACGGCCAGCCCGACCCGGCACTGCTCCCTGCCTTGCCGTGCCTGGCCCCCTCCTGCCGCCTGTACGGCGAGCCCGGGATCTCGCCCCGCTTGCTCCGTGTGGCCGTCGAGCGCCTCTCGGCCGACGGTCTGAGCGCTCTGGACGTCGCCGTGGTGGGCGGTGCTCTCGATGGCGTCGAGCGGGTGCTGGCGGCCTGGACGAAACCGGGCGACAAGGTCGCCGTGGAGGATCCCGGTTACGCCCCGGCACTTGACCTGCTGGCGGCCATGGGCCTTGACGCCCTGCCGGTACCCGTCGACGAGATGGGCGCACGGCCCGAGGCAGTGGCCGCTGCCCTGGCGCGTGGCGCCGGGGCGGTCCTGCTCACGCCCAGGGCGCAGAACCCCACCGGCGCGGCGTGGTCTCCCGAGCGGGTGGCGGAGCTGCGCGAGGTCCTGGCGGGGCACGAGGAGGTGTTACTGGTCGAGGACGACCATGCCGGGCCGGTGGCCGGGTCCCCGGCCTACTCCCTGGGCGGCGTCACGTCGCGCTGGGCGATGGTCAGGTCGGTGTCCAAGTGGCTGGGCCCCGATTACCGCCTGGCGGTGCTGAGCGGTGATGCAGCGACCGTGGCCCGGGTAGAGGGCCGGCAGGCCCTGGGACCTGGCTGGGTCAGCTACATGCTCCAGGACGCCGTCGCCGCCCTCTGGGCCGACTCTGAGGTGACGTCGCTGCTCGAGCGGGCCGCCGCCACCTACACCGCCCGCCGCCAGAGCCTTCACGCCGAACTGGCGGCCGTCGGGCTGGCCGTCACCGGCAGGACGGGGTTGGCGACCTGGGTGCCCGTGGACGACGAGAGCGGGACTGTCGCCGGGCTGTTGGCGAAGGGCTGGGCCGTCACGCCGGGCGAGCGCTTCCGTACGGCATCGCCCCCGGCCATCCGCATCAGCCATGCTGCCCTCAGCCACGACATGGCTGCGGCACTGGCCCGAGACCTGGCCGACGTCCTGGGCCGCCCAGAGGTGCGGCTCGGCTAGCCGGCTGCCCGGGCCCGCATCGATTGCAGGCAGGAGAGGGCGGCGTGATAGGACAGCGGGATGAGTGACACCGACAACTGGAACCAGAGGGTCATAGACGAGTTCCGGGCCAACCAGGGACGCGTGGGTGGCAACTTCGAGGGCGCCCCGATGCTCCTCCTGCACACGACCGGGGCCCGTAGCGGGGCCGAGCGGGTCAACCCGATGATGTACCTCGAGCAGGACGGCCGGCGCTTCGTGTTCGCGTCGAAGGCCGGCGCCGACACCCACCCGGACTGGTACTTCAACCTGCTGGCCAACCCCACAGTCACCGTCGAGCTGGGTGGTGGCACCTACACGGCCAGGGCCGTGCCGCTGAGCGGTGCCGAGCGCGACGAGGTCTATGCCGAGCAGTCGCGGCGGTACCCGGGCTTCGCCGAGTACCAGCAGAAGACGAGCCGGGTGATCCCGGTGGTCGAACTGCTGAGCGAGGCCTGAGGCCCCGGGCCCCGGTCGCGTGGGCGCGAGGCGCTACGGCGCATGTGACGTGCCGCGCTCCCGACCGGCCCACCGTCACGCCGGTCGAGCCAAGGACCGTGCAGCGGGGTGGTCGCCCCGGTCCTGCGAGCCTCGGTCCTGCGAGCCTCGGTCCTGCGAGCCTCGGTCCTGGGGGTCTCGGTCCCGGGGGTCTCAGTCCTGCGAGCCTCGGTCCTGGGGGTCAGGGGGCATCTCCTGTCCGTCCTGGCGCAGGAAGACCTCGAGCTGTTCGACGACGAAGGCATGGTCCTCTGCCTGTGGAAGTCCCGACACGCCGACCGTCCCTACTGTGCCGACCCCCTTCACGATCACGGGGAAGACGCCGCCGTGGGCGGCGAAGCGGTCGCGGTCGAGGCGGGAGGACGAGTCGAAATCGCTGCCGCCGGCCCGGAACCGGGTGCCCACCAGGTACGAGGAGTGGCCGTAGCGGTCCACCACAGCTGACTTGCGGTCTATCCAGGCGTCGTTGTCAGCGCTCGTGCCGGCCAGCGCAGCGTGGAACAGCCGCTGGCCGTTGCGCCGGACCGAGACCACGACGGGCAGCCGCTGGTGCCGGGCGGCTTCGAGAAGGTGGGCTCCGAGCCGCAGGGCGGTGTCGTTGTCGAAGCGGCGGAACACGAGCCGGGCCTCCTGCTGCTCGAGCTCGGTGATGAGCTGGGAGAAGTCGGTGCCTGTGCCCTGGGCCGGGGTCGGGGTGGGGGCGGTCGCGTCCATGGGCACGAAGGTAGTCCCGGTGGCCACCGAGGTCGTTGCCCTACCGTTGCCGGGGTGAACGCTCACCCAGCCCGGGCACGGGCGCTCGTGGTGTGGGGGACGTCGAGCTGGGCGGGCAAGAGCGTGCTGACCACCGCCCTCTGCGCGTCGTTGCGTAGGAGGGGGGCGCGCGTCGTCCCCTTCAAGGCCCAGAACATGTCGAACAACGCCCGGGTCGCCGAGGGCGGGGAGATAGGCGCCGCCCAGTACTTCCAGGCCCTGGCAGCGGGCGTGGTGCCGGCCGTCGAGCACAACCCCGTCCTGTTGAAGCCGGAGGCCGGTACCCGCAGCCAGGTGGTCGTCCTGGGCCGGGTCGACCGGGCGCTGACGCAGACGCCCTGGCGGGAGCGGTCCCCCCAGCTGTGGGACGTCGTGCGCCGGACCTACGACTCTTTGGCCCGGGCCGCCGACATCGTGGTGATCGAGGGCGCAGGCAGCCCGGCCGAGGTCAACCTGGCCGACGTCGACCTGGCCAACCTCAGGATCGCCCGCTACGCCGACGCCCGTGCCCTCCTCGTGTGCGACATCGACCGGGGCGGGGCGTTCGCGCACCTGTTCGGGACCTGGTCGCTGCTGGAGGTCGAGGACCGCCTGCGGCTCGGGGGCTTCGTGCTCAACCGCTTTCGTGGTGACCCGGCCCTGCTGGCCCCGGGGCCTGCCATCCTCGAGAAGCTGACAGGGACGCCGACACTGGGCATCGTGCCGATGACCGACCACGGGCTGCCCGACGAGGATGGGGCCGATCCCGGCCCGGGAAGGGGCACCGGCCGCCGTACGCGCATCGTGCGAGGCCCGGCCGCCTCCAACCTCGACGAGTGGTGGGCCATGCGGGAAGCCAGCGATTGCCGTTGGGCAACCGCACCGGCGGATCTCGCCGACGCCGAGCTGATCGTCATGCCCGGCTCGAAGCTGGCCGTCGCCGACCTGGCGTGGTTGCGGGCCACCGGGCTCGGCACCGCCCTGGTCGCTGCCCACCGCAGGGGAGTGCCGATCCTGGCAGTGTGCGGTGGCGCGCAGTTGCTAGGCGAGGAGATCTACGACCCCCACGGAGCCGAGGCCGCCGGCAGGTATGCCGGCCTGGGGCTTCTCGGGGCCGTCACCACCTACGGGGAGACCAAGCAGGTGCACCGGGCACGGGCGCGCTTCCGGGCAGACTTGCCGGCGCCCTGGGCCGCGCTGTCCGGCTTGGAGGTGGAGGGCTACGAAGTCCACTACGGATCCACGGTGCCGAGCAGGCGGGCAGGCACGGGCGCGGTGATCGGACCGGCGTTCACGGACGGTTCGGGCATGGTCTGCGGCCCCGTGCTGGCTGTGTACGTCCACGGCCTGTGCGAGGACCCCCGCGTGGTACGGGCCCTGGTCGGCGCCGAGCCACCGCGCCCGATCACGTCCGTCCTGGACGGCCTCGCCGACCTGGCGGACTCGTACCTGGACATGAAGGCCGTGATGGCCCTCCTGTCCTGATAGGTGGTCGGGCGTCCTGATAGGTGGTCGGGTGTCCTTGGTCGGCGCCGTGCCCGAAGCGGTAGCGTCCCCCGGTATGACCCCGCCCCCCGCTCCCTGGATCTGCGCGTACGGCGAGAACGCGTGGCAGGTGCCGGCCCGCCTCGTGCACGACGAGACCGACGACCCCCTGGCCATCAGCCGCTTCAGCTTGGTGGAGGGTTCCGCGCCCAGCTACAACAACCTGGTCGAACTGGACCGCCAGCTGCAGACCATCACCCACATGGCGGCCGCTTTCGACGTCGCCGGCGGCCCGGTCCCGGCGCTGGCCGTGGGCACCAAGCATGGCAATGCCTGCGGGGCGGCAGCGGCTGCCAGCCCGGTGGAGGCGACCAGGCTGATGGTGACGGGAGATACGAGAGCGATATTCGGAGGCTGTGTCATGCTCGGCTTCGCCGTGGACGCCGAGGTCGCCGACGCCCTCGTCAACCACGCCAGCCCGTCCCGGCGCCTCCTGGACACGGTTGCCGCCGCCACCTTCACGGACGAGGCGTTGGAGCTGCTGGCCCGCAAGCACGGCAAGTGCAGGGTCCTGGCCAACCCGGCGTTGGGCGGTCTGGACCGGAGTTCGCTCGACACGGTGCCCCGCCGGCGCCAGGTACGGGGCGGGGCCCTCGAACAACCCAACTACACCTTCGTCCTCGACCTGGCGGGCCCGGACTTGCAGCGCTTCGGCACCTTGAGCCCCGACCAGGAACGCGACCTGTTGCTGGCATGGGCGGTGGGTTCGACGAGCAACTCCAACACGGTCACCATCGTGCGTGGTGGCCAGCTGCTCGGCAACGGCGTCGGCCAGCAGGACCGGGTGGGAGGCTGCGAGCTGGCCGTCAAGCGCGCCCGCGACGCCGGGCACGACATCGGGGGCGCCGTGGCCTACAGCGACAGCTTCTTCCCGTTCCCCGACGCTCCCCGCGTGCTGGTCGACGCCGGGGTCAGCGCTGTCTTCTGCACCAGCGGCTCGGTCCGCGACGAGGTCGTGCTGCAGGCAATGGTGGATGCCGGCGTTTCGGTGGCCCAGTTGCCCGACCGCCAGGCCCGTGGCTTCTTCGGGCATTGACCAGCTGACCGAGAACTCCGGCGGCTGCCCGCGCCAAGGCAGGGCGGTGGGCAAAGCCCCTGCGTGAAGGCAGGCGTCGAGCCATCGCCGAGCCCGGCCACGGTGCCTGCCCCTACCAGTTGGCCGGCCCGGGCACTTGGCGCAGGGTGACGTTCACCCGGTTGAACAGATTGGTCAGGGCCACCCACAGCACGACGGCGGCGAGGGTCCTGTGGTCGTAGTGGCGGCCGGCCTCGGCCCAGATCTCGTCCGGGACGGGGTCTGTCCGGTCCGCCATGCGGGTCATCGCCTCGGTGAGGGCGAGTACCGCCCGTTCGCCATCGCTGAAGTTACCGGCGTCCCTCCAGGCTGAGACCATGAACAGGCGCTCGTCCGGTCCGCCCTGCTTGCCTGCGTTCTGCCAGGACAGGTTGACGCAGACGCTGCAACCGTTGACCTGACTGGCCCGCAGGTGCGCCAGCTCGAGCAGTTCGGGCGGAGCGCCGGCCGACATCACGCTTCGGGCCAGTGCCTGGATGGCGTCCACAGCACCGGGCACGAGGACGGCCCCATTGTCGATGCGGGGGGTGCGGACCTTCGTCTGGGTGGTTGACATGTTTTCTCCTGTCTCCTCGACCGGCATGCCGGCTGGTTATTGTCACACCGGCGGGCTGGCGCCGGTCTATTGCTACGGCAGGCGACGCCCGCCGCCACCACGTGGACGGCCCACGAGGCGTCGTGCCGGCAAGAGGGGCTGAGCCCCGCATGAAGCACTGGTAGTAGTGACCGGACGGCGCGGGAGAATGTGACGGATGGACGACAAAATCTGGTTGGCCGGCCAGTTCGAGCAGCACCGGGACCGGCTACGTGCCTTGGCGTCGCGGGTGCTCGGTTCGGCCGCCGAGGCGGACGACGCCGTGCAGGAGGCGTGGATCCGCTTGAACCGTTCCGATGCCGAGGCGGTGGAAAACCTGGGCGCCTGGCTTACGACCGTCGTTTCCCGGGTCTGCCTCAACATGCTCCAGGCCCGACGGAACGTCCCCTGGGCTGTGGAAGAGGAGGACCTGAGCTCCGGCTCAGGGGTGGCCGCAGCCGATGGGTCGGGCCCCGAGCAGGTGGCGGTCCTGGCCGACGCCGTGGGCTTGGCCGTGCTGGTGGTGCTCGACAACCTGACCCCACCCGAGCGGGTAGCCCTGGTCCTGCACGACATGTTCGCAGTGCCGTTCGACGAGATAGGGCTGGTGCTGGACCGCAACGCCACCGCCGCCCGTCAGCTGGCCAGCCGGGCCAGGAGACAGGTCCGGGCGGCGGTAGCCGGTGGGGGCGCGGCCCGGGTACGCCGGGCCCGGGTGGTGGACGACTTCGTCGCGGCCGCCAGGCGCGGTGACCTCGAGTCGGTTGTCAGGCTCCTGCACCCCCAGGCCGTCCTCAGGGCCGACGACGAGGCGGTCCGGATGGGCGCGCCTACCGAGGCCAGTGGCCGCCGAGCCATTCTCGGCATCGCCGGCCGGGCCCGGGGGATGCAGCCGGCGCTCGTCGACGGCCGGCCGGCGGCAGTGTGGATGCCGCGGGGCCGTTTGCGGGTCATCTTCGGGTTCGTGGTCGAAGGCGACGCGATAGCGGCCATCCAGTTGGTGGCCGCTCCCGAGAAGCTCGAGCGCGCTGATGTCGTGCTGAGCGGTGCGGAGCCAGACCGTCCTCGCCGGTGACGGCCACGCCCGGCACCGGCCCTGTCCTTGCCGCCACCCGTGCCCGGGCGCCGCGGGCACTCGACCCGCCCGGACTAGTACTAGTCTCCGTCCGATGACCGGTGGCCAGATGCCGGGTGTGTTGTGGGCCGACCCGGCTTTTCTGAGAGCCAATCAGTACCGCAGCGACACCAACCTGCGTGCCCGCCAGTCCATCTACGCATTCCAGCGTCCGCACGTGGACCTCCCCCGGGCAGTGCTCGACGCACTGGGGGCGGAGGGCGGCCGGCCCCTTTCCGGGCCTGCCGGCACGGTCCTGGACGTGGGCTGCGGCAACGGCAACTACCTGGCCGAGCTCGGCCGGAGGGGCCACCGGGGGCTCCTGGTTGGCCTCGACATGTCAAAAGGCATGCTCCGTGCCGCAGGCGGTGCGAACCCGGAAGCCGGATTGGTGGCAGGGGACGCGACCAGCCTGCCGCTGGCGGACGGCAGCATCGACCTGGTGCTGGCGATGCACATGCTCTACCACGTCCCCGACCCGCCCGCCGCGGTTGGGGAGCTCCGCAGGGTGCTCAGGGCGGGCGGGCGCCTCGTCGTCGTCCTCAACGCCGGGGACCACCTGGCGCAGCTACGCCGGGCCTTGCGGGACGCCGGCGACGAACTGGGCATGCTGGCCGGTGGCTTCGGGGAGCGGTTGCGGCTGGAGCAAGGCGAGCCGATGCTGCGCCGCTTCTTCGGCGTGGTGGAGCGCCACGATTTTGTCTCCGAGCTCGTGCTGTACGACCTGGAGCCGGTGAGGAGCTACATCTCTAGCATGATCAGCAGTGAGGCTATGTCTCCGGGCCGCCTGGAGGGTTACGTGCGCCGTGCGCTCCAACGTCTGAGCCGCGGGGCCGATGGGACGGTCCGCATCACGACCCACCCCGGCTGCCTCGTCTGCTCGTAGTGCTTCGTGCCCGCCGGGAATCAGGCCCCGCGTCGGTGCCGGCGGGCGCGCTCGACTGCCGATAGGCCGGCGACCACGGCGACGGAGGTGGCGGCAACCAACACAAGGCGGTCCGGTGCGCTGCCGTCGCCGGGCCCCGGCCGGTCCGGCCATGGTGGGGAGCCTTCGGAGCGGTAACCGACCAGCGCCCACCTGGACCGGGCGGAGAGCGCCGATGCCCATGCCATGGCCGAACCGGCCGAGAAGCCGGACAGGACGGAGGCAACCGACCCCACTGAGAGGGCGGAGCCGAGGGAACCTACGCTCAGGACCGACCCGACCGAGCCGACCGAGAGGACGGATCCGACAGATCCGATGCTCAGCACGGAGCCGGAGGATGCAACCGAGAGGAGCGAGCCGCGCCTCGCCGGCGCACCTGCTGGGGCATAGCGGGCCACCCGGATATCCTGCCTCACCGGCGGGCCGCCTGCGAAAGCGGTGCCGCTTTGCGCCCGAAGCGCTCGGCCGAGGTTGGGCCGAGGCTGCTGTGCTGTGCCTCCTAGGTCTCGGACCGGCCGGCGGGCGCTCCGGGGCGGGTGCCGTCGGTGGCCAGGCGTAGTTCGTACAGAAGCAGAGACCCGCTCCTGCCGACCTGGGAGAAGCCGTTCTTCTCCAGGACGCGCCGGGAGGCGAAGTTGTCGACCTCGGTGTCGGCTTTGACCACATCGACACCGCCGGCGGCGCGACACACCGACACCAGAGCGGCCATTGCCGCAGTGGCATAGCCGCGCCCCCTCGCCTGTTCCACCATCCCGTAGCCGATGGTCACCGCTCGGGACCCGTCGGGTGGACCGAAGAAACCAGCCGTGCCGACCGTGGCACCGCTGGCCCGCTCCACCAGCCGGTAGACGCCGAAGGGCCCTGTGCCCTCGCCGGCCGGTAGGACACGGGAGGCCGGGGCCCGGTCCTCGCCACGCGGGAAGCCCTCGGCCCACACATCCGTGGGGCCCGGGGTGGCAGCGGCGACACGCGCTGCCTCCTGGATGGAGAGCAACACCACGTCGACACCGCCGCTGCCCGAGGCTGTCACGGCCACCGAGTCAACCAGAAAGGCGGCTCGCCGGTACCGCAGATGAACCCGATCGGGAGCCACGTCGTCTTGGATGTCGATGGTCAAGCGCACCGCACACAGGGTCACCGGCCGCTGGCGCCACTGCACGTGCCGGTCAACGCGCGTCCTGCGTTGCAGGCGCTGCCCATCCCGAGAAGTGCGCGTCACCGATGGGCGGTACTGGTGAGGAGGGGACAAGCTCGGCTGATGAGCAAGTCGTACCGGCCGTCCCGGGCGCCCCGCTGTGCCACCCGGGCCATGGTCGAGCTGTTCCTGCTGAGAGCAGCCGGGCGCACTTTGGGTGAGGGGCCAGCAGGGCTGACCTCGGACGGCCCAGCCTGGCGAGCCGGTCGCTGGGCACAGGTGCCGTCCGATGACGGAGCCGTGATCGACCTGGTTGCAATCGAGCGTGAGGCGGGCGGCACGGACAGGTAGAGGCGGGCCGCACGGACAGGTAGAGGCGGGCCGCACGGACAGGTGGCATGGGTTGGCCCCCAGGCCGCCGCACCCAGTGACCACCGGTGGCGGTGCAGGCGCCCAGCGCAAGGGACCGTCGCGGGGAACCAAAGGGCCTCCTCAGGAAGAGGCGCCCAAGGGTCTCCTCAGGAAGATGCGCCCGCCAGGACGGAGGCGATCTCCTCGATGACGGGCAAGGGGGTGGTGGCGTGCGCTGATACCCGCACATGGCCCGGCCGTGCCGAAACGGTGATGCCCCGG
Organism: Actinomycetes bacterium; assembly: GCA_021821705.1. GTDB lineage: Bacteria > Actinomycetota > Acidimicrobiia > Acidimicrobiales > Palsa-688 > JAJZMF01. The sequence goes on from JAKACE010000017.1 coordinate 11,099, forward strand.
GTGGCCAGCGCCCCGGCCACTGCCTCGGGGGAGGTGCCTGGCAGCGAGAACGAGACGATGCCCGACCGCTCCTTCGGCCCCAGGGCCTGGAGCAGCGAGCCGCCCGCCTCCTCGACCGCCCTTACCAGCATGTCGGTGCGCTCGGCGATGGCACGGCCGACGGCGGCCGGGCCGGCGTCGCGCAGCAGGCGCAGGCCGGCGGCCAGAGCGGCCGCTTTGACGAGGTCGGGAGCGGTCATGGCAAACCGGCGGGCCGTCGGGCTCGGCTGGGCCTCGAGCGCCGGGACCGAGAAGCCCATCGGATCCTGCATCCCCCACCAGCCGGTGAGGCCGGCACCGAGGCGATCGAGGGCGGCCTCCGAGAGCGAGGTGAAGCCCGTGCCCCAGCTCGAGCGCAGCCACTTCTGGCCACCGACGACGACAGCGTCGGCCACTCCCCACTCCATGTCGACGGCGCCGAAGCCCTGGATGGAGTCCACGAGCAGGAGCCGGTCGCCCAGGACTTGGCGCAGGCCTTGCAGATCTGCCCGGTAGCCGGTCCGGTAGTCGACAGCGCTCACGGCCAGGGCAACGCTGGACGGCGTCAGCGCGTCTGCGACCATCTCGGGGGTGACCGGGCCGCTCGGCAGCACCCGGGGCGTGGGCCCCTGCCGCTCGCCTGCACGCAGCCAGGGTTGGATGTTGGCCGGGAACTCGCCCGGGCCGACCAGCACCTCCGAGGCCGAGCCACCGGGTAGTGAGAAAGCCAGGTGGAACAGGCCCGGGCTGGTGCTGGAGCTGAGGACCACCTGGTCGGCGCTCTGGCGGCCGGTCAGCTGTGCCGCCAGCTGCCTGGCCTCCAGCTCGCCGGCCTCGAGAGCGGCCCAGTCGACCCGGCCTCCCGCCAGGGTGTCCATGGTCGAGCCGACCACCCGGGCGACGTCGAGGGAGACCGGCCCGAAGCGGGCGAAGTCGCAGTAACCGGGCGCAGACGCGAAGTGGCCGGAGTAGTCGGCCATCGTCATGTTGGTCATGATCAGAAGACGCTGGAGAGGAACTGGGCGGTACGGGCGTGCGTAGGCTTGGTGAAGACGTCCCGGGGGGCGCCGTCCTCGACTATCTGGCCGTCGAACATGAAGATGGCCCGGTCGGCCACTTCCCGGGCGAAGCCGACCTCATGAGTCACCACGATCATCGTCATCCCCTGGCCGGCCAGCGAACGCATGACAGCGAGCACGTCGCCTACCAGCTCGGGGTCGAGCGCACTGGTCGGCTCGTCGAAGAGGATGAGACGGGGGCCCATCGCCAGCGCCCGGGCTATGGCAACCCGCTGTTGTTGGCCGCCCGAGAGCTGGCTCGGGTACTGACCGGCCCAGTCGGCCAGCCCCACCTGGGCCAGCAGGTCGCGTCCCCTGGCCATGGCAGTGGCCTTTGGCACGCCGAGCACCTGGACCGGGCCTTCGACCACGTTCTCCAGGGCGGTGCGGTGGGCGAACAGGTTGAAGCGCTGGAAGACCATGCCCACGACGACGCGCTGCTTGGCGATCTCGCGCTCGGGCAGTTCGT
>JAKACE010000018.1 GCA_021821705.1 Actinomycetes bacterium
ATCGAGGCCTCCCGTGCCGACCGAGGCATGCCGAACCTTACGCCTGCGCAGTCACTGCCGAGACAGGTCCCGGCAAGCCGACAATCTATCAAGCGTAAATGCGAGGACCGAACAGCGGATGACAGAATATGTTGTCCACGGTGAAACTACACTGACATTTGTGCCCTCTTTCGGGTCACTATTTCAGGTGTGTTCGTCGGGACTTCCGGCCCTGCCACCTCCGACTTCGGAGGGTCACAATTGACGATATGGCCTGTCTCAGTCAGCTGGACGGGGCGCTCGGTGCCGCACCGGCTCCGTTACCTGCGCGGCGCAGGTTAGGGCTGGCAACATACCTGTTGTTCGTAAAACCGCATATAGTCGTCACCTTTGTGCTCGTTGCGGTGACGGGCAGCTTTATGGCGGGCGCTGAAGGCGGGAACGTGGCAGCAGGCAGGCTCGTTGCCGTGGCCGTCTCGGTCGCGCTGCTCGGGGCGGCCGCCGAGTGCTGGACGAACCTGATCGACCGGGGCATAGACGCCGTGATGCCCCGGACATCGGGGCGGTGCCTGCCTACGGGTGCACTGACGGTGCACTCTGCCACTGCCCTGGGCACATGCCTGAGCGCGGCCGGCTTCGCTGTGGCTGTGACCATAGGCCCGCTGCCGACCCTGTTCCTCGCTCTCGCCATGTTCAACAACGTCGTTGTCTATAGCGCACTGACAAAGCGTGCCACCCCATGGAGCGTTGTGCTCGGCTCGGCTGTCGGCCCCCTCACCCTTTTCGCGGGGTACACCGCGGTCAGGGCCCCGATCGCCTTCCCGGCGCTGCTGGCGGGGCTGATGGTGGCGGCGTGGGTCCCGGTCCACATCTGGGCTCTTGGCGTGCGCTACCGGGCCGACTACGCCTGCGCATCTGTGCCCATGGCGCCGGTCGTGTGGGGCCGGGCCCGCTTGGCGCTGGCGTCGCTGGCGTCCAGCCTCGCCATGGGCGTCCTGGCGACTGGAGCGTTCCTATCGCTCGGTGGGGCGCTCAGCCGCCGGCTGGCGGCAGGAGTGGCGGTCCTCTCGGCGCTCGCCGCACTCGGCTCGGCCGTCGTGCCCTGGCGTGAGCGTATTGCCACGCCGCTGGTCAAGTTGCTCACGGCCTATCTGTTGCTCGTCTTGATCAGCCTGATCGGGCTGACGGCGTGAGCCCACGCCGGCGCCGGGTACAGGCCCCGTATCCAGCACCAACCCGAGGAGGAGGAACACAACATGACTGAGGTGGTCCCGGTACAGGCAGGGCATATGGAAGGTCATGCCGGTCCAGCCGGGCCTGATGGAACGATGGCGCTAACAGGGCCCGCTTGGCTCGACGGGGCCATGGAGGCAGCCAATCTGGACGTCTTTTCTTCGACGATGGCGCGGTTGTTGTCAGGGTGGGTGGTGTTCGTCGGCGCCCTGAGCTTCCTGACGGTCCCATGGCTCAGCGCCGTCAACGGTGGTGACCTCACGACGTCGATGACCTGGTTCTACCACGCGTTGATGTTGCCGGCCGCCCTGTTGTTCGTCATCTTGTGCACGCGTGTGTTCACCATTCACTCCTGGGTCCGCTACCTCGTGTCCCACAGTGCCCTGGTGGCGGTGTTCGAAGGCGCCGGTTTCCTCGTGCTCGGCTACGGTGCGCTGCACCACGTCTCGTCCCTGACCAGCTTCGGTTACTGGATCATCATGCCCTGTACCCTCGAACTGTTCGCCGTGACGGTAGTGTTCGTGCTCGACCTTGCCTACGCGGCTTTCAAGCCACCGGCCGGGGAAACGATCACGTCCCGCAAGGCCGAGATCCACTGGGCTCTTTTCTTCTCGGGCGTGTCGGTGCTCACGTGGGTGGTGTTCGGTATCGCGGCAGCGGCGGACCAGGTCGGGCTCAGCTGGTCCTTCTGGGCGCAGGCGCAAAAGGAGCCGAGCTCCACACTGGTGGGCAACATAATCACCTCCCATTCGCACGGGATGCTGCCATCGTTCATGGCCGCTATCGTCTTCCTGGCCGCCGAGACGTTCGGGTATTCCTCGCTGGTCGGACTGCGCAAGCAGCTGGCCCGCCTAGGTGTGGGTGTGATGCTGGGCGGGATCGCTCTGTACTCGGGCATCTACACCGTGTCCGCCCTCGGCACCTTCTCCATCCCGGCGTGGTTCCCCTCGGGCTCGGGCGGCGCCAACGGCCTGGCCATGGACGATACGATGACCGGCCTGGTGGGTGTCGGGGCGCTCCTCGTGGCTGCCACCATGGTCCCGGAGCTGCGCGGTGGCCTGCGGCGGGCCGCCGAGACGGCCAAGCAGCGTTTCAACCCCGTACGAGTGGGCGTCTACATGACCTACTTGATGGCGAGCGTGTCGATGTTCTTCTACGGCTACTACATCGAGATGCACGAGACCGCCTTCGGGGCAGGAGCGCAGCCGGCGGCACGCGCCGTCGGGGACAACATCTTCACCAGGACGCACCTGCTCCTCGCCTTCGGGTCGCTGCCGATCATCGCCGTCTTCCTTTTGGCGACGGAGTTGCTGACGGACGAGTCCCGCCTTGGTACGGCACTGCGGCATTGGATGGCGGGGATGGTCCTTGCAGGCATGATCCTGGCGACACTGGGCATGGGAGCCTGGATATTCACCGAGCCAGTCCACTCCAGGGTCTACAACCTCGACAATGTTTGGGCCGCCCTGTACATCGCCGGTCAGGTTCTGATGCTCTTGGGGGCGCTGGTGGAGCTGTTCGCCACCAGCCAGGCCCGTAGGCAGGTGGGCGTCGGGCGCGCCGAGCCGGTCCGGGTCGCGGCCGGCTGAGCGCCTGCTGGGTTTGAGGAGGCTGGCCCCGGCGCCCTTCGAGGCGCCGGGGTTCGGCCGCGCCAGGTGCGTGCCCGTTCCGGTAGCGGCCCGTGGGCGGCACGGACCGGCGGGGCAGGCGCCGGCGGGCGCCGGCGGGCGCCCGGCTCCTGCCGCCGGACCGGGGCCGTGGGCGTCAGCCTGCCGACCTGGGGTCTCGCGACTGTGGGGGCCAGAAAGGGTACCAAGACGTGCGCGCCAACTCAGGGACAGATATCGTCGCCCGAGTTGGGTGACCGATCGAAGCCCTTGGGACCGGTCGAAGGCATAGGAGACGGCTTGTGTTGAAAAGCGAAGGGCCCAGGTACTCGCGGCGCGACCTGTTGCGCCTGGGCGGAGGTGCGGTCGCCGGGTCGGCTGCCGCCTACCTGCTGTCCGCCTGCGGGAGCGCTGCCGACGCCAGCGTTGAGCGCACTTCGACCGCCGGCCGCCTCGCGGCGGCCTCCCATGTCGGGGTGGCCAAGGTCGCACCGCCCAAGCTCGTCAGCCGTCCGACGGTGTCCTCGGGGCCGGTCCAGAGCTACCGCTCGCGCCCCGACCTGAGCCCGGCGACGATCACGGTCAACACCTACAAGCCCGGGCAGGCGCCCGGCCTGATCTTCATGGACTCGCACAACGGTGTCGGCCAGCAGGGGCCGATGATCCTGGACCAGACCGGCCAACTGGTGTGGTTCGAGCCGCTTTCGGCCAACCGTTCTCCGGCCAAGAGGGCGTTCAACGTGCTCGTCCAGACCTACCGGGGCAGGCCGGTGCTGACCTGGTTCGAAGGTGCCGTCGTCAATGGGCACGGGGTGGGCGAGTACGTGATCGCCGACACGTCCTACCGCGAGATAACCAGGGTCCGGGCCGCCAACGGCTACCAGGGCGACCTGCACGAGTTCCTCATCACGCCCCAGGGCACAGCCTTCCTCACCTGCTACGGGACGGCCCGTGCAGATCTGCGCCGCTTCGGCGGCCCAGCCAACGGTGCCTACTACTACGGGGTGGCCCAGGAACTGGATTTGAAGACGGGCAAGGTGCTCTTCGAGTGGCGCAGCGATGAGCACGTACCCCTCGAGGAGTCATACGCTCCGATAATCCAGAAAGACGCCGTGCCGTGGGACTACTTCCACATCAACTCGGTGTCGCCTGACACCGACGGCAACGTGCTGGTCTCATCGCGCTGCACCTACACCGTCTACAAGATCGACCGGCGCACAGGAAAGGAGATCTGGCGCATGGGCGGCAAGCAGAGCGACTTCAGCTTCGGCCCCGGCGCCCACTTCTCCTGGCAGCACGACTCGCGCCGCCAGGCCGACGGCACGATTACCATCTTCGACAACGGCGCAGGGTTCTTCCGGACCGAGCCCCAGTCGAGGGGCCTTGTCCTCAACCTGGATCTCAGGTCCAAGCGGGTGAACCTTGTTCGCCAGTACCTGCACCCAGGCGGCCCGGTGAGCGCCGCCGCCCTGGGCAGCGTCCAGGTGCTGCCAAACGGCCACGTCTTCATGGGCTGGGCTGTCAATGCCGGCTTCAGCGAGTTCGGCCCCGACGGCGAGGTGCTCCTCGACGGGCAGTTGACGGCCCCGTGTGAGTCGTACCGGGCCTTCCGCCAGGCGTGGCATGCGCAGCCGGCGACGCCGCCTGCGGTGGTCGCTCGGCGCTCCGGTGCAGCGATGACGGTCTATGCCAGCTGGAACGGTGCCACCGAGGTAGGGAGCTGGCTCGTGCTCGGCGGCGCCCATCCTGGCTCGCTGAGCCCCCTCGGGACCGCCCCCAAGGCCGGTTTCGAAAGCCAGATCCAGGTGCCGTCGGCGAGCGCCTACGTCGCCGTGCAGGCCCTTTCGTCCAAGGGCCAGGTGCTCGGCCGCTCGGCCGCCGTCAGCGTCTCCTAGCCCGGACGAGCCGCAGCGTGCGCGAGTTCATGAGGGGCGCAGTACGCCTGCACGTGCTGCACCACGTGGCCGACCGGGAGGTCAACGGTGCCTGGATGGCCGAGGAGCTCGGTCGCCATGGCTACAAGATCAGCCCCGGGACGCTCTACCCGACCCTGCACAGGATGGAGGAGGAGGGCCTCCTGGTCTCCCGGCGGGAGGTGCGCGCCGGGCGGTCTGTCCGGCTATATGGCATAACAGACGTCGGCCGTACCGCCCTGGTGGGGGAGAGGGCGGTCCTGGCCGAGCTGGCGAGTGAGGTGCTGGGGCACGGGCCTTGAGGATCCTGCTGATCGAGGACGAGTACCACATGCGCGAGGCCCTGTGCCGCGGGCTGCGCGAGGAGGGCAACGACGCGGTCGGCGCGGCAACGGGCAGCGAGGGCCTGCGCCTGGCGCGCCATGAGGGCTTCGATGTCATTGTCTGCGACATCCTCCTGCCCGAGCTCAACGGCTTCCAGATCTGTCGTCGCCTACGCGAGCAGGGAATATGGACGCCGATCCTCATGCTCACGGCCAAGGACGGGGAGTGGGACGAGGCCGAGGCCCTCGACGCCGGCGCCGACGACTACCTGACCAAGCCCTTTTCCTACGTCGTGCTCAAGGCCCATCTCAGGGCCCTTGCCAGGAGAGGGGCCAAGTCCGCCACGGCCGAAGGAGACGTACTACGTTGGGGCGACCTGGTCCTCGACCGGCGGGCGCACCGCTGCAGCCGGTCGGGTAGGGACATCGACCTCTCCAACCGGGAGTTCGACCTCCTGGCGGAGCTGATGGCGAGCGGGGCCCGTGCCATCTCCAAGGCCGAGCTGCTGGAGCGGGTGTGGGGTGCCACTTTCAACGGAGACCCCAATATCGTCGAGGTCTACATGGGTTACCTGAGGCGCAAGGTCGACGTACCCTTCGGGCGCCGGACGATCGAGACCGTCCGAGGCGTCGGCTACCGCCTCGCCGAAGGTGGCACGGGTGGCTAGCACCGGGCGTGCCCCGTTCTGGCGCTGGCTGGGTACGGTCAGGGCCAGAGCCTGCATCGTGTCGGTCCTGGCGGTCGGCGGTGCGTTGGCTGCCACCTCGTTCAGCGTGCTGGCACTGCTACGGGGCAGCCTGTACCGCAGTGACGCAAACACCGCCCGTTCCGAGGCGATGATCGTCGCCTCCATTGCCAGCACGCGCGGCACGCAAGGGCTACTGCACCACCCGTTCCCCAATTCCATCGAGGAGATGGCAGTACAGCTGGTTGACCGTCATGGTGAGGTCCTGACCTCCAGCCGCAACATCAGGGGCCAACCGGCGATGGTCACAAGTATCCCCGCCAGCGGGCACTTCGTAGTCTCGACCGACGTGCTGCTGCGGGTGCGCCGCTTCACCGATGTGAACCTGCACCTCGACAACCGTTTTGTGGTGGCCGCCCTGGGGGTGCGGGCACCGTTGTTCTCGGGCGCCGTGCTGGTTGCCTATTCACTGGGCGCGGCGGACAACGCCGTGGATCTCGTCCAGATAGTCCTGGCAATCGCCGTGCCGGCGCTGTCTCTGCTGGTAGGCGCCCTCGTATGGTGGCTTACGGGTTGGGCATTGAGGCCGGTCGAGGTGGTGCGTTCCGAGGTGGAGCGCTACTCCGCCACCGATCTGGGGCGTCGGGTACCAGAGCCGGCCGTCCGTGACGAGATCGGAAGGTTGGCTCGCACGATGAACGACATGCTCGGACGCCTGGACGCCGCGTCAGCCCGCCAGAAACGGCTCCTGTCGGATGTGTCCCATGAGCTGCGCAACCCGCTGGCGGCTCTGAGGGCCCAGCTGGAGGTCATGGCCGAGCACCCTTCCGACATCACGGCGGACCTGCTGGCTCACCCGGTGGCCGATGTCGACAGGATGAGCCGGATGGTGGACGACCTGCTGACTCTGGCCCGCATCGACGAAGGCGCCTGGCACCTTCGGATGAGCGAAGTCGACATGGACGAGGTAGTGCTCTTCCACGCCGACCGCCTCCGGCTGCTGCGCGCCCTGGAGGTCTCGGTACGTGGCGTCAGCGCCGCCCGGGTGGTGGGTGACGAGGCCCAGCTCAGCAGGATGGTCGCCAACCTCGCCGACAACGCGGCCCGCTATGCCGCCTCGACCGTCGAGTTCTCCGTGTCCATTGTGGCGGGCAACTGCGAGCTCGGAGTGTGTGACGACGGCCCGGGGGTACCGCCCGCCGAACGCGAGAGGATATTCGGGCGGTTCGTCCGCCTGGACGAGTCCCGCCCCCTGGAGGGTGGTGGCACGGGTCTCGGGCTGTCCATCGTGAAGGAGATCGTCTCGGCCCACGGTGGCGACGTGTGGGTCGAGGACGCCGGTCCGGCGGGTGGCGCCTGTTTCAGGGCCCGCTTCCCGGCGCAGGCGGGCACTCCCGGCGCCACGGTCTCTCCGATCACGGGCCTAGGCGAGGCCCTCTGAGCCAGTCCCGGGCGTGCCCGGCGTTCTCAGTGATCTCTCAGCGCGCGCCCGCCCGGGCGGCACCCGCCTGTACACCTGGTAGCGAAGACAAACCCGACCGGGGCCGCTCAGGCCTCGTAATACCAGGAGAAGACAATGAAACTGTCGCACGCAGTCAAGAGCGTCGTCCCATTGACGATGGCGCTCGGTATGGCCGCCGGAGCAGCCCTGGTCCCCGGCACGGCCATGGCGGCAACCAGGCACGTGTCAGCGACCCACAGCTCTGTCAAGGCTGGGATGCCATGCACCAAGGCGGAGCTGCACAAGACCGACAAGGCGGGCAAGGAGTTCCTCGTCTGCGACAAGGTGGGCCATGCCTACAAATGGGAGGCCCGCAAGGCCGTGACAGCCAAGGCTCACGCCAAGAGCAAGGTCACCAAGACCACGTCCAAGGGCGAGAAGAAGAAGAAGTAGGTCGGACCAGAGCGGGAGGGGCGACATGCCCTTCAAAGGGCTGCTGGCGCTGGTCGTGCTGGGGGCATCGGTGCTGCCCACCGGTGCCCCCCTCCCCGCCTATCGCAGCGCGCCCCTGCCGGTCCCCGGCCGGTCTGCCCCGGCGCTGGAGCTCGGCCGGGTCGGCGGCCTGACGGTTGCTCAGGCCGTGACCCAGGCGGGCAGGCCTCTCGGGGTGCACCCGCCTCCCCTGGTGGCCAGTATCCGGGTCGGTTCTCGGCCCGGTCTCCGCATAAGCCCGTACCTGTTCGGTACCAACCTGTTGTGGGCCTACAACGCCGAAGGGTCCTTCGACAGCCGCACAGGTCGCTTCTACCCGGGTTTCGTCGCTGCGCTGCGCCGTATAGGGGTGACTGCGCTGCGCTACCCGGGCGGGACAACCTCCGACAGCTTCTTCTGGCAACGAGCTGTCGGGCCGGTGCCAGCACGGCGTGCCAACGAACCGTACGGCATGCAGGCTGTTGCCCGTTCCTCGATCTGTTGCGTCCTCGACGGCCCAGCCCCCTCGGTAGTGGGGCCGGACGAGTACGGTCGGCTGCTCGGCGCTCTGGGGGCACAGGGGACGGTGACGGTCAACTTCGCCACCGGTACGGCGACCCAGGCTGCGGACTTCGTGGCCTACATGACTGCCCCTGTCCCTCACCGCCCGGACAACAACCCTTCCAGCCCCGGCTACTGGGCCGCCCTCAGGGCACGCGACGGCCACATTGCGCCCTACGACGTCCGGTACTGGGAAGTGGGCAACGAGCAGTTGTTCCCCGGCCAGTACGGTTGGCGCTCGGGGCAGGTGGTCCGCCTCGGGCCAGGTGCCGGCCAGTGCCCCCCCGGGCAGCTGGCAACGTGCCTGTACGTGTACGGCGGTACGACGGCCTTCTACCAGCAGCGGGTAGGCAGGTTCGCCGACCAGTTGCCATTCGCGTCGCTGTCGACGGGATCGCCGGGACAGACTTTCTACGTGTACTTCCCCCCGATCGTGCCGCGTACGCTCAGCGTGTTCGTAGCCGGCCGGCGCTGGACGGCTGTCCCCGACCTGGCTCGTGCTCAGCGTGGAGCGCTTGTCTACTCCTACAACAGCACCAGCGGTGCGATCGTTTTCGGGAACGGCCGTCACGGTGCTGTGCCGCCGGCCGGGTCCCTTGTCACGGCCAGCTACGAGTCCGGCCCGCACCAGGGGTTCATCGAGTTCTACAGTGCCATGAAGCGGATGGTGCCCCAGGCGCAGGTGTGCGAGAGCGAGGAGACCGACCTGGCCTTCCTGGCCCTGATGGGCCGTCGTCACCGCTACGATTGCGTCGAGCTGCACCTCTACGCCCGGCCGACCGCCGTGTCCAAGGGCCTGGTCGCCTACGACGACCAACTCATGGCGTCCGTGTCCAACGAGGGCGCAGCGCTGGCGGAGCTGCAGAAAGCTGTTCGGCGCTACTCCGGCCGGCGCGTGCCGGTGGTTGTGACGGAGTACGGCCAACTCGTTTCGCCCGTGCCGTCCAGGGACCCACAGTTCAACCTCTCTCTCGAAGAAGGTGTGTTCAATGCAGCCCAGCTGGTGCAGTGGGCTGTACACGGTGTCCCCCTGGCGGAGAAGTACCTGGCCGTATCGGCGCCTTTTCCGTTCCGCCGTTACGCCACCGTTGCCGACACGGACACGGCCATGGTGGAGTCGGGGCTCAGCGCCTACAGCGCCATGGTGGTGCACCGCGGGCCCCGGTTCGTGGTCGAGCCGAGCGGGGAGGCCATAGGCCTGCTGCGGCGCCTGGCCGGCTACCGGCTCCTGCCGTTGTCCTGGGTTGGGCCGGGAGGGACAACCGGGGCGCGGCCGGCACAGGTTTATGCCATGGCGGCTGAGGCTCCCGGGGGTGGGCTTGCCCTGGCGGTGGTCAACGGCGACCCGACGCGCCCACTGGTGGTCCGGGCCGCCACCGGCCTCTCCGGCCGCCGCTGCGACGTGACCTCGGCTGTGCTCGACGGGCCGGCGGCCACCGCGTACAACACGCCGGCGCACCCTTTGGTGGTGGGCCTGTCCTCAGCGGCGACCGTCGCGCCCTGCCGGGCTTTCGGGCGGTCGTTCCCTGCCCATTCTGTTTCCCTCTTGTTGCTCGTCCCTCGGCGAGGCACCTTGATGGCAGCGGTGGGCCTCGCCGCGGTGCCCGGGGCTCAGGCTCGCCGGCGCAACGCTACGGCCCTCTCGTGAGCCAGCAACCAGGCCTTGCGGTCGAGGCCCCCGGCATAACCGCCCAGGCCGCCGCCGCCGGCGATGACCCGGTGGCATGGGACGATTATCGCCACCGGGTTGCGCCCGTTGGCCGAGCCGACGGCCCGCCACGCCCGTGGCCTGCCAATGGCAGCGGCCAGCTGCGCGTAGCTGCAGGTGCCGCCGTAGGGAATGCAGCGTAGGCCGGCCCAGACCTGGCGCTGGAAGCCCGAACCGCCCAGGTCCAGAGGTACGTCGAAATCGGTGAGGTCCCCGGCGAAGTAGGCATCCAGCTGTGCCGTGACGTCGGCGAACTCGCCCGGTGCCTCTACCCGTTCTCCAGCCGGCGTCGGCACGTGGGCCGCGTCCTGCATGTAGAGACCGGTCAGGCGGCCCGAACGCGACGTGAGGGTGAGCGGCCCAAGGGGGCTGCCCACGGTGGTGGTGAGAGTGAGGCCGGCGTTGGCGGTCTGCATATCGCTGTCCTTTCTGATGTCCGCACCGAGAAGCGCCTTGGCGGCCGGGGCTTGCGCCCGGCGCCATGACAGGCCTCAGCGAGTTGTCGCCCCGGGCGGTGAAGGTGGCCCCTGCGGCGCTGCCGGGAGGGGAAAGTGGTTGATGGGGTGGTCGAGGGTCGCCCACAGGTACTGCGTCGCGTACGAGCGCCACGGCCGCCACTGGCGCGCCCGGCTGGCCAGTGCCGCTCGGCCAGGGGGTAGGCCGATCGAGGCAGCGCCCCGCTTGAGCCCTCCGTCGTCCAGGGGGAAGGCGTCAGGGTCGCCCAGCCCCCTCATGGCCACGATCTCCACCGTCCAGGGGCCGACGCCGCTGATCGAGGCGAGGTGGTGCCGGGCTGCCTGCCAATCGGCGCCGGGACCGAGGTCCAGCTCGCCGCTGGCCAACTTGGCGACGACGGCATGGACAGCCGCCGCTCTGGACGCCGGCATGGCCAGGCGGGTGCCGGGCTCGCCTGCCAAAGCCTCCACCAGTTCGGTTGCGGTCGGGAACAACCTGGTCAGCCCGCCGCGTTGGTCCTCGACCGGTGGCCCGGCGAGCGCGACCAGGCGGCCACCCAGCGCCCTCGCGGCTGCGGTGGAGACCTGCTGGCCCAGTACGGCTCGCACGGCCATCTCGTCGGCATCGGCGCAGCCGGGCACGCGGCGCCCCGGCGCGTTGGTGACCAATGGCGCCAGGTGGGGGTCGGAGCGCAGGACCTCGCAGACGGCCACCGGGTCTGCATCCAGGTCGAGGAGCCGGCGGCAGCGGGCCACGGCTGCACCCAGGTCCCGCATGTCGGCCAGGACGACCTCGGCAGCGACATGGCCGCGGGCCGGCTCGAGCGAGACTATGGCGGGGCCGTGGGGGAGACGCAGGGTACGCCGGTATGTCGAAGCCCGTACCTCCTCGACCCCGGGGACCGCCGTGGCCGCCAGATGGCCGAACAGGTTGTCGGTACGCAAGGGCTCCCGGTAGGCCAGGCGCAGCCGCACGGCCGGAGCCATGACCGGCCCCGGCCCGGTGCCTCGCCCCGGGCGGCCACCCGGTGCCGGCCTACGGGAGGCAGGGCCACCCGAGCGGGCCCGTGCCCGCAGCACCCCAGGTGTGGCGCCGAACACGGCGCCCACCGTGTCGTTGAACTGCCTGATGCTGGAGAACCCGGCGGCGAACGCCACGTCGGCGAACGCCAGGTCGGTGTCCTCGATCAGCGCCCTTGCCGACTGCGCACGCTGCGCCCGGGCCAGGGCGAGGGGGCCCGCTCCGGCGCCCTGGACCAGGATTCGCTCGACCTGGCGGCGGCTGTAGCCGAGCCGGCCGGCCAGGCCGCCGAGGCCCTCGCGGTCGAAGGTCCCGTCGGCGATGAGACGCATGGCCCGAGCGACCACATCGTCCCTGTAGCTCCACTCGGGCGAACCCGGGCTGGCGCTCGGACGGCACCGTTTGCAGGCTCGGAACCCGGCATCCTGTGCAGCCGCAGCGGTGGGGTAGAAGCGTACGTTCTCTCGGCGCGGCGTCAGGGCCGGGCAGCTCGGACGGCAGTAGATGCCGGTCGAGGTAACGGCGGTGAAGAACCAGCCGTCGAAGCGGGTGTCGCGGGACCGCACCGCCCGGTAGCAGCGTTCGAAGTCTTCGACCACGTACCAAGCCTGCCGCCCTCAGGGGTCTGGCGCTAGCGGCTTTGCGACATCACGGCACTGCGGGGCCACGGCCGCCGGCTCAGCGCACTCCGAGTGTGCAGGCGGCGAGGAGATTGGCGCCCCACGTCCGGGCCCGTTCCTGCTCGCCGTTGCGCAGCGGGCCACGGGAGCCCTTCACTACGAAGCCCTGGGGCCTGGCGATGAGGCTGTAGCCATGCCGGCGCAGCGACCTGGTTATCGGCCGGGCAGCCCCGCCCGCGAGCGGGTTGGGGAGCCGGGTGTCGAACGCTGCCGCCCCCGCCCCCGGCGCGGCCCGGTGCAGGGTGGCCAGCCATTCGCGTACCCCTGGTGGGGCGCTCCACAACAGTGTCGAGCCAGGGGCTACCTCCACCGGGACCTCGGGCGGGGGGAACGCCGCCGCCGGGGCGTTGTTGCGGGACCCGGGCGTGGGCAGGCGCAAGGCGTGAGTGGGTGCCCCAACGATGAGCAGGTCGGCGTCCTGCGCATCGTCGGGGCCGGCGTCGGTGGCA
>JAKACE010000019.1 GCA_021821705.1 Actinomycetes bacterium
CAGTCCCGTCAGGAGGACCGTCATCGAAGGCTGGGTAACACCCTCGATGGCCGCCAGGTCGCTCACCCGGCGTGGGCCGGCCCGGTCCAATGTCGCCATGGTGCTGGCCGCCGTCAGGCTCACGTCCCCCTCTTCGTGACGCACCGCCGCCGACATGAGCGAGAACAGCGGCTCCGCCACTTCGAGAAGCCCTACGTCCAGAGCGCTCTGTGCCACGCACAGAAGCATAACATACTCTATATAGTACGTTCTATGGAACCCGAAGGCCGGCCCCGGGCCACGGCCCGCGCAACCGGGCCCGAGGTACCCCAAAGGTTGCGCGAGGGCCGGCGGCCGCTCGGGAGACGGGACCCAGGTCGGTCAGTCCAGGTAGAGCCTGAATGCCAGCGCCGACGTCTCGAACCCGAGCGCCCTGTAGAACTCGTGGGCGCCCAGGCGGTGCTGGCGCGACGCGAGTTGCACCTTGTAGCAACCAGCCGAACGGCAGCGCTCCACCACCGCTTGCATCAGTGCCCTGCCCACTCCCCGCCGGCGGAACCGCTCCGACACCACCACATGCTCGACAACGGCCCACGGACGGCCGCCATGGGTGAAGCCGGGGACAACGCACAGGTCGGCGGTCCCGGCCAAGGAGCCGTCCACGGTCGCCACCAGCAGCGCACGCCCCTCCTGCGCCTGTACCTCACGTAGGAGCCTCTGCGCCTGGGCGAGCGAGACGGGCTCGGGCCCCGGGCTCCCTTCACCCAGTTCGGCGTACAAGCCGAGCAGGCCGGCCAGATCTTCGGCGGTCACGGGCCGGACGCAGAAGGCAGCGCTCATGCCCCCAGTGTGGCAGGCCCGGCTGTGGTGCTCGGGAAATTCGGTGGCACCGCACGGCGGGTGCGAGCAAGATGGGCCTGACCCATCGAGCCAGGAGGTGCCGCGAGATGATCCTCGAACTCAGAGACGATGTGCGGCACGTTGGCAGCATGATGCTGGTCCGGCCGCGCCGCTGAACGCCGCCAGCCACCTTCCCCCCGGCTGAGCGGACCGCGCCCCCGGGCGCGCCCAGACCCGCACCGCTCGGCGAGAGACAACTTCCCGGCCGTCACCTTGGGCCAGTCCAAGCCTGGGGTTGGCGCTCGGCTGTCGATGGCCCTTGCGCCTACTGGCCCACCGCCGGCCATTTCTCCAGCCGTACCGCAAAGCCGTAAGCCAGCGCGCCCGCGGGCGCAGGCCTCGATTGGAGCAAGTCGTGCTACAAAACCCTCATCTGCAACTACTCGCAGCCAGGCACTACCAACGCGAGACGCTCGAAAGAGCGGGGCACAGAGCCACAGCCCGGCCACGTAGCGGCTCAGGCCGGCGCCGGCTCCTACGCAGCGTTTTCGGGGCCAACCGGTCGGAGTTGCCGGCCCCGACGGCCGGGCCGGCCCCGGCCAGCGCCCTGCCCGTCCCGACCGAGCACTGACGCCCCCGGTGCCACCGGGCACGGGCGGGGTGGCCGACTGGGGGCGCGCCCACAAGGCCCCGAGAGTCGCGGCCGGCGCAGGGCCCCGCTCAGGGCCGCATGGCTCGACGCCCGCGTCCTGGCCGGTAATGCCGGCGCTCGTCGAGCAGTTCAGCTGAAGTCGAACTCTCCGGTCCGGGTCCGCTTGAGCTCGAAGAACCGGGGGAAACTGGCCATGGTGACCACGGCATCGAAGAGGCTGACCGCCTCCTCGCCCCTGGGCACCGACATCAGCACGGGCCCGAAGAAAGCCACGCCGTCGACATGGATGACCGGGGTGCCGACGTCGTAGCCCACCGGGGCCATACCCTCCTGGTGGCTGGCCCGCAGCGCCTCGTCGTAGCGGGTGCTGGTGGCGGCCTCGGCCAAAGATGCCGGTAGGCCGACCTCGGCCAGCGCCTCGGCGATCACGGCGTCGTAGTCGGAGCGGTCCTCGTTGTGGAGCCGTCTGCCCATCGACGTGTACAGGTCGGCGAGGGCCCGGTCCCCGTGCGCCTGCGCTGCCGCTATCGCCACCCGGACCGGCCCCCAGGCGCGGTCCATCAGCTCACGGTAGGCCTCGGGGAGTTCCCGGTCCTCGTTGAGGACGGCCAGGCTCATGACCCCCAGGCTCAGATCGAAGGGGCGCTGCCTGTGCACCTCGAGGATCCAGCGCGACGTCACCCAGGCAAATGGGCAGATGGGGTCGAAGTACAACTTGACGCGCGCCGCGGAGACTGCGTGACCGGCCACTTCTACCTACCAGCGCCCGTGTACGTACTGGGCGACCTGGTCCCGGTACACCGACACGATCTCGCTCACCACCGCCTCGTCGAGCGCCGGCCTACTTCCGACAGCGGCATTGGCAGCCGCCTGCTCGGGGTTACGCGCGCCCGGGATGACGGTCGAGACACCGGGAGCATCCGCGCACCAGCGCAAGGCCACCTCGGGCAATGTCCAACCCGACGGCACCGCCTTGCGCAGGCGCCTCACCGCCGACAGCCCGACCTCGTATGGCACCCCCGAGAACGTCTCACCGACGTCGAACGCCTCCCCGTGGCGGTTGTAGCTGCGGTGGTCTGTCGGGGCGAAGGTGGTGCTCTCGTCGTACTTGCCCGAGAGGAGCCCCGACGCCAGGGGCACTCGGACGATCACGCCGACCCCGGCTTTCGTGCAGGCAGGCAGCAGCTCGTCGAGCGGCTTCAGGCGCAACGCATTGAAGATGACCTGGACAGTGCTCACGTTTGGCCGCTGGATGGCACGCAGGCCCTGGTCGACGGTCTCGATCGAGACGCCGTACGCACCGATGAGACCGTCGGCCACCAATTGGTCGAGGGCGTCGAAGACCCTGTCGTCGGCGAACACGGCGTCGGGAGGGCAGTGGAGCTGGGTGAGCGGGATGGTGCCCAGGCCGAGGTTTTGGCGGCTGCGCTCGGTCCACTGGCGCAAGGCGTCCGCAGTGTAGTTGGCGGGGTCCTGGGCCACGCGGCGACCGCACTTGGTGGCGACGACAAGGGCCTCGTCGGAGCGGTCGGCCAGGAACCGGCCAACCAGGCGCTCGCTTCGCCCGTCGCCGTAGACGTCGGCCGTGTCGAAGAAGGTGACGCCCGCATCGGCTGCAGCGTGCAGCGTCGCCATCGCCTGCTCGTCGCTCACGTCACCCCAGTCACCTCCGAACTGCCAACAACCCAGCCCGATCACGCTGGAGCGGAGGCCGCCCCGGGTGAGATTACGCGTCTGCATGGTGTCCTCTCTCGTGTTCCCGGCCCGGGCCAGGCCCGGCCTCCCCGCTCAGGCGGGTGCCGGTGTAGCTCGTATCACAACGTTGCGGCACTCGCCCAGTCCCTGGGCACGGCTGACCATGATGTTGCCGTCGGCCAGGTAGCGCCTGGGCTCCCGCCAATGGCCCGAGCCGCCCGGCGTGCCCGTGGAGATGACGTCCCCGGGTGCCAGCGTCATGGCCTGCGATATGTAGGAAACCAGCTTGGCTACGCCGAAGACGAGGTCGCTCGTGTTGCCTTGCTGGACCGTCTCCCCGTCTATGTCGCACGACAGGTCCATTCCCTGCTCGTGCACCCCGGGGTCGTCCCGGGTCACCAGCCAGGGACCGAAGGGTGTGCACCGGTCGAACGTCTTGCCCTGCAGGAACTGGCTCGTCCGGTACTGCCAGTCGCGCATCGACACGTCGTTGAGCACCGCGTAGCCGGCCACCGCCTCCAGCGCCTCGGCCTCGCTCACGTTGCTCGCCGGCCAGCCGACGACGACAGCCAGTTCGACCTCCCAGTCCACTGCCTGGCTACTCCCGGGCAGGAGGATCTCGTCGCGGGCGCCGATCAGGGCCGAGGAGAACTTGGCGAACAGGGTCGGGTACTCGGGTGCCTTGGCCCCCTGCTCCAGGACGTGGGCACGGTAGTTTTGGCCGACGCAGACGACCTTGCCGGGATGGGGCACCAGCGGGGCATAATCGGCCTCTTCGAGAGAGTGGCGTGTACCGGCGGCCATGGCGGCGATCTGGGGCCAGTCGGGTTGCGCCAGCAGAGAGCCGACGTCGGCAGCGCTGACCTCGACGGCCTCGCCGTCGGTCTCCTCGATGCGGACAGCGGTCGTACGGGTGCCGAGCCTCAGGGTGGCCAGTTTCACGGCGCCACGTTACCGGGCGGGAGGGGCGCGGTTGCACTCCAACCCGGGTCAGTCGTACACGGCTTCAACCCACCAGTCGCGATGCTCGCGGGCCAGCAGGTAAGCCCTCCCGTCAGCCGTCGTCACCTGCACCCTGGCCCGGCGCCGGCCACCTCGGTCCCACCAACGCTCCTCCAGTGGCCATGGGCCTGCCCAACCCGTAACTGGTTGAGGCAGCCCGCCCGCGCCCAGCGCCAGCAGGGCGGGTTCGGTTCCGAGAAGGCCCCGGCTGTCAACAGTGACGGGCGCCCCCTCGCCGTCCAGGAGCCTGGCGGCCGCCGGTTTGCGGTTGACGACAGCAGGAGCGGCGCCGGGGATGCGCCCGGGCCACGGCGGGGGCCCGTCCCTGGGGGCCTTGCCCGCACCCCTGGACCGGCGGCGGCCGGGAGGAGGGGTGGGTACGCCCGGTCCCGGTTGGCGACCGTCGGGGCGGTGGTGAGTGCCAACGGGCCGCTGTAAGGGCTCGAGGGCCCACAGTTGGGGCTCGACCTCCTGTACCGTGCCGGCCTGCGAGGGTGCCCGGGGCTCACCCCAGGGGACAAGCAGCACCTGTTCCAGGTAGTCGCGTCCACCCTGGAGGGCCCCGGTCAGCACGGACTCCGGTCCGAGCATGCTCTGCACTCGGGCCATGGCCCGGGACGCCCGGCTCTCGGCTCCGGCGTCGCCTCCCCAGAAGCCCAACTGCCGGCCGCCGTCCGGGCGCACCTCCTCGGGGACGAGGGCGATCCTCGTCACCCGGCCGGCCTGGGCCGCCTCCACTGTCTGGCTGGGACCGGAGCCCTCCCCCACCTGGTTGGCCAGGGCCCAGCCCTCCAGCTGCCAGCGCACCCTCTCCCCGATGGCAGCTGCGCTGAGCGCCCCGTCGTGGCGCCAACTGCGGCGCAGGACAACGCCGTGCTCCGTTTCGGCCTGCACAGCCAGGCGCGTGCATACCAGGCCGGAGCCCACCAGCCGCTCATGGACCTCATCGGCCAGCGCTCGACCCACGAACACCGCCGCCTGTAACTGGTCTGCCGGCGGGTCGAGATCGGCCGTCACCACCCAGTCGGGTACGGGAGCCCTGCCTTCGACGGCCCGCTCCCCCAACCCGCGCGCCAGGCGGTGCGCCGTAGATCCGGCCGTCCCGAACCTGGACAGGACGGCGGCGGGCGGCAGGGCGGCGAAGTCACCCATGGTCCTGATCCCGAGCCGCCCGAGCAGGTCGACCAGGGCTGCCGTCTCCTGGTCCCCGGCTTCCAGCAGGGCCTGCAAGCCGGCTGAGGTGAGCACCTTCAGGGAGCGGGGGGCCAGGAAAGCGGCCGTGGCTCCGGGGGGGACCACGAGTGGGTGCCCCGATGACGAGGACAGGGCTGCCAGGCCGGCTGCGAACAACCCGTCGGCCACCCCCACCAGGCAGCAGCCGGCCCAGGCGCCCCGCCCTTGCGCTCCCCCGGCCCAGGCGCCACTCTCTGGTGGCCCGCCGGTACCATCGCCACCCCCTGGTGGCCCGCCGGTACCATAGCCACCCCCTGGTGGCCCGCCGGTACCATAGCCACCCCCTGGTGGCCCGCCAGGTTCGCCCGCCGCGCCGGTCACCACCGTACCGACCAGGCCGGCCACCTTGGCCGCCAGAGCAGCGTCGCCCCCGAAAAAGCGGGACGGCCCCCTCGACCCGAGGGCAAGCTGGCCCGGCTGGAGCACCTCGACCCCTGGCGACATCTCCTCGATGGCCGCCACCACCGGCTCCCAGGCCCTCGCCTCCGCCGCGATGTCCCGCTTCAGCACTACCAGGCCCGGACAGACAGCCTGTGCTTCGCGCCGTCGCATGCCGTGGCGGACGCCGGCCACCCGCGCTGCCGGGGAAGTGGCAACCACCCGGTTGGCGTGCAGGACAGCCACCTCCACCGAGGGAGGATGGCCGGAGACGACGACCGGCCAGTCCGGGCAATAGGCGACGAGGGCCCTGGGCTGGCTCATCCGGGCACAGCGGACCTGATGTCAGCGAAGTCCCGAGCCGGCGGCCCGGGACGAAGGAGCACTTGTCACGGCTCAGCCCGCCAAGCTCGCACCCTGGATGCGCCAGAGCCGAAGGTGAGCCGGGCACGGCGGGGGCGCGAAGCAGCCCCCCGGCCCGTGGAAACTACTTCCAGCTCGCGGCCCACCAGGAAACCGGCACCACCCTGGATACCCTGCCAGCCTCCTTCGCCAACATCCAAACGGACATCGGCAGCTCCGGGCCAGGCATCGGACAGGACCGCCAGGACCGCCCCTCTCTCGCGGGCACGGGCCTCGAGCTTGCGGGCGTCCTCAGGGCGTACCGTCCCGGCCAGGCGGACCAGGACGACGTCCATGCCTTCGAGCAGGGCGGCCGTCACGACCGGCCAACGCTCCCCAGGCACCGGCACCAGGGCCAGGCGGCTGAGCTCGACACCCAGCTGGGCCGCAGCCACCAGACCAAGATCGGGAGCACCCACCACCCCGCACCAGGACCCAGCGGCTGAGGGGCCGCTCAACAGCGAGAGCGCCACCGAAGTGGCACCGGGGCGGCTCCTGCCCACCACTACCGTGCTCCCCCTGCGCAAGGCCCTGTCCGGGAACAACCCGGCCATCTGCTCGGCCACGGGCAAGCTCCGGTCACGGGCCAGGAGCGCTCCGGGTGCGGGCCAGTCCCGCAGGGCTGCCGCCCCCCTGCTCCCCCCTGCAGCCAGCACCTCTCGGCCCACCCTTCCAGCATAGTGCGCGATCGAACGTGTGTTCCCCGGCACTGGGAACGCAAGCCGGCCTCCATAGCATGTGCACCCAGTGCAACCGGTGGCCCTGACCGCTCTGTGGACGGCGGCGCAGCGCGCCCGTGAATCGGCTCGGCCCGACCGGTTGCTCGACGACCCTCTGGCAGCCACGTTGGCGGGGCCCGAGGGCGCCCGGATGATGGAGGTCATGGACGGCGGTCACCAGCCGAGCCCTACAGTCGCAATACGGTCCCGGTACTTCGACGACCGCCTGATTGCACGGACCTGCGACGGGGCCAGGCAAATCGTGCTCGTCGGGGCCGGCATGGACACTCGTGCCTTCCGCCTGGGGCTGGCCGCCGACGTGACCGTCTTCGAGATCGACCAGCCGGACCTCCTGGCATTGAAGGACGAGAGGTTGGCCCGAGCCGGTGCCCGACCGACCTGCACGCGCCGTGCCGTCGGCTGTGACCTTGCCGGCGCCTGGGCTGACGCGCTCCGGGCATCGGGGTTCTCGACCTCGGAGCAGTCGGTGTTCGTCGCGGAGGGCCTGCTCATGTACCTCGACGAGGCGGGCGTGGAGCGCCTGCTCGGGGACCTCACCCCATTGGCGAGCCCGGGAAGCAGCCTGCTCGCCGATGTGTGCGGGCGGTCGTTCCGCGACTCGCCGTACATGACCGAGTGGTTCGCTGCGATGGAGCGGGCAGGCATGGCTTGGCGGTTCGGCACCGATGAACCGGAAGCGCTCTTGGCACCCCATGGATGGCAGGCGGACGTGGTGCGTTACGGCGACGAGGGCGCCCACTTCGGGCGCTGGACGGGGCCCCAGGTCGACCGCCACAACCTGGCCTGGCCCCACAGCTACCTGGTGGATGCCATCCGGCTGGAGCAGTAGCAGCAGTCCGGCGCCGGCTCACCTTGGAGGAGAGCCGGCCCTACCGGCGGCGCCCGATCACCGCCAGGTGCGTGTCGACGACCGTGGCGGCTGGTATGTCCTGGGTCGCCAGGACATGCAGGCCCTCGGCCGCCGTCGCCTCGTCCAGGAGCCCTCGCTCGACGAGCTCGCCGGCGACGGCCGAGAGCCGCGAATGCAGGAGCTTCTGGCCCTCGTCGGCAGCGCGCCGCTGGCCGTAGCCCGCCTGCGGTACCACCAGCACGTGCACCACCGCCACGCCTGCAGCGTCCAGCATCCCGGCGATTTTGCGCCCGATCGTGCGGTCTCCGCCGCGGTCGCGCTGAGCCTCCTGGTATGCCTCCTCGAGGAGCCGCAGGGGCTCTGGCGGCTGGGGGTAGGACAGGCACAGCCCATCGTCCACGTCGATGATGCACACGACCCCGCCGGGCTTGGTGACCCGGGTCATCTCGGTGACAGCGCCAACCGGGTCCTCGAGGTGCTGGAGAAGGAAACGAGCGATCACGGCGTCGAAGACGGCGTCACCGAAAGGCAGCGTACCCACGCTACCCGTCGCCAGCGAGACTGTCGCAGCGTCAGAGGCGTGGGCAGGCCGGAGCCAGCCGGCGGCCCTGAGGTTGTCGGTCACGCTGGAGGCAAGCTTGAGCTGGGCTCCGTCCGTGTCGACCCCGATCACCCGGCACCCGAACGCCCCGGCCAGCTCCACCGCCACCGGGCCGAACCCGGTACCCGCGTCGAGCACTCGAGCCCCAGGCCGCATACCGAGGACCGGGTACACAGATCTCCGCAGGGGGCCAGTCGCCACCGTCTGCAGGAGGAGCCACGGGTGGGGGTCGCGGGCGCGTTGCTCGCCTACGAGCTGTCCGTACGCCGCATCGACGGCCCGCCAGTACTGCGGGCCCCCGGGGTTGCCCAGAGGTGGGTGCCAAGGCGCCTCCGGCTGCCCAGGGGCGGTTGGCGACGCGGCCGGTTGCAGCGAGGTTGGGAACTGGTCGGTCAACGCTGACACCCTAATGCGTCCCGTCGCGCCGGCCGCGCTCCGCGCCTCGCAGGCGCGCCCCTGGGACCTGGGGTGCCCTGAGCCCGAAGCTCTCCAGGTCCACCGGTTACCGTGCCGGGGGGCCGGCCCTGAAGGCGTGGGCGGCCGGCTTGTAGCCTTCGAGCGCGTACGGGTTGAGGAACTGCCTGCCCCACAGGTCGGCCCGTTCGGACCGGGTGAGGCGGGCAGCGTCAGCCACCTCCTCCCAGTGCTCGTGCACAGCGTCGAGCTGGGCGTCGATGACCTGCCTGGCTTCCCGCGGTTCGAGCAGGTAGTCCCCGGCCGCCTCCACACAGCCTTCGAGCTGGCTCATCCTCCAGCCGTCGCGCCGGACCGCCATCGCCTGGGCAGCTTCGCCGCCGGAGCGTAGCTGGGGGCAGATGTCATAAGCAGGTGTGAGCGAGAGCTCCCTGCCGTCCCAGAAGGCGGCGTGGTTCTTGGCATGGTCGTCGGTGTTGCCCACGATGATGTTGAAGCTGGTCCGGGCGAACAGCTCGGGGAGGTCGCGCTCGGGGTGGGAACCCTGGCTCCGCAGCACGTCGGCGAGGTCGAAGTAGGTGGCGTACCTGCCCAGCGCCTCGGGCAAGCCAAGCATGGTGAGGGCCGAGACCACTATCCTCCGGCAGCCCCCGGGCGCCCGGTCGAAGCGCTCCACCAGGAGGACGTCCCTGCCGAGGCATTCGGTCACCTCCACGGCGGCCACGTCGAGACCGGCGCGCGCTGCCAGGGCCATGGCTGCTCCCTCGGCCTTGACCACCGGGTAGGGGTCGGCCGAGGACTCGAACTTCGCGATCAGGTGCCTGTCACCGTCGTCCACGGTGGCCTTGGGCCGCGCCCCGCCGATACTGGTGCCGTGCAAAAGGGCGACCTCCAGGTCCGGGGTGAGCTCTTCACCAGCCTGGAGAAGCTCCGCTGCCTTGGCCATCTCTTCGAGCGACGAGCTCGAGCCGCGGGGTAAGTACCGGTCCTGGCCCTGCTGGAAGTCCAGGGCGCCCGAGCGGTCGGAAGCCGACGCCAGCAGGTAGTCGAACAGAGCCAGGTCGGCCGGCTCCGCCTCCCTGCCCTTCTTGCCGGTGAGCCGGTGGAGGATGACACGGCGGCCCCAGGCGTCCGGAGCGCAGTCGTGGAAACAACCATGGGCGTCCATCCCGGCCGGAGGCTCCTGGAGGCCTCGCAAGAGGGGGATCCCGTACAGGGCGAGGGCCTCGGGGCGCGCCAGGTAGCTCTGTGCGTAGGCGAAACCAACGACCCCTCCCGCACTTGTGAGCAGACCGAAGGGCACAGGCTCCGAGGCACCCGGGAGCCAGCCCCAGACGTACACCTGCTCAGAACTCATCGTCTACCACGGGGGCGGGCTTGCGCACCCTCTTCGGGAGCAGGCTCAGCCGGTCGCGGCTGTTGGCCAGCATCCGGGGCAGCTCGGCCGGGTCGGGGCTGAACAGCGGGACGCCGGTGAGCGCCGCCAGCTCGAACACCGTCCCGACGGCGGCCCCGGGGGCGCCCCGCTCGACCGAGCGCACGGTTACGGGCGAGACGCTGGCCCGCCGGGCGAGGCTCTCTACCGACCAGCCTCGCTCGCGGCGTGCCTGCGCTATCTCGCTGCCGAGCAGTTCCAGGGCTATCTGGGTGGAACGAGACAGCAGGTGAGGCATCGAGACCATAATAAAGTTGCTTAGACCGCTAAGCGACGCAATATTGTCGCTTCCTTTGGCTCAATGCGGCGCTCAGGAAATCGATGCGCCAGAGTGGCTGAGGGAGCCGGCTCTGTCACGAGGTAACCGGGCGCCTCCGCCTCCGGGCGAGCCGGCGGGGGCGGTCTCCCGGGCGCCGCCGACCGGTAAAGATGGAGGCCCGTGAGCGAGCTGGCCGGGTACCCGGACGAGGAGGCGTCCACGCCGGGTCGGCCCGCCGGGTGCGGGCGCAGCACGTTCGAGCCGGCAGGAGGGCCGATGGCACCACTAACCGTACTGTTCGACCTCGACGGCACCCTGGTCGACTCGGAGGTCGGGATCCTGGAAGGGTTCCGCCGGGCGACGGGTGCCGTGGGGCTGCGTCCCGACGAGGAGGCCATTCGCCGGTGGATCGGGCCACCGTTGGAGATGTCGCTGCTGGAAGTGGGTGTCGACCCCTCCGATATCCCAGCGGCGGTGGCCGCCTACCGCAGCTTCTACGGCGCGGAAGGCCTCTACCAGGCCACCGTGTACGACGGCATCGAGGATTCTCTCGACGCTCTTCGCAGTGCCGGCGCGACCCTGGCTGTGACCACCGCCAAACTGGTCGACTTCGCCGAGACGATCGTGGCCCACTTCGGGCTCGACCGCTACTTCCCCGTCGTACGGGGGGCCGGCTCCGACGGCCTGGTGGACAAGGCGCACATCGTGGCCGGCGCGCTGGCCGACCTGGGCCGGCCCTCCCCGGAGCACACTGCACTGGTCGGTGACCGTCGCTACGACATGGCGGCAGCGGCCGCCAACGGCTTACGGGCAGTAGGTGTCTCTTGGGGCTACGGCAGCGTGCAGGAGCTGCAGGACGCCGGCGCGGCCGTCATCGTGGACAAGCCCTCCGACCTGCCGGCGGAGCTGCTCGGGAGCTAACCCGGGCCCGGCTCCTCCAACTGCAGCGTCATGAAGGTGCTGTTGGGGCTCTCCGTGTAGCCGGCAAACGGGCCGCACGGCACGAACCCGGCCTGGAGGTACATAGCCCGGGCAGGCAGGAACGAGCCCGTGCTGCCTGTTTCCAGGCTCAGGCGGCGCAACCCGCGCCGGCGCGCCACCGAGACGATGTGCGCCAGCACCGCGCTGGCAGCACCGCAACGCCGGGCAGCGCGAGCCGTGTGCATCGATTTCACCTCGCCGTGATCGGGGCCGAGGACCTTGAGGGCCCCGACCGCCAGGAGCTCGCCTTCCACCCGGTAGCCGAAAAAGGTGACGGCCGGGCCCAGCAGGCCGTCCACGTCGAGCGCGTGCACGTCCTCGGGCGGTGACTCCGAACGGCAGAACTCGAGGTGCTCGTCGAGGATCTTGCGGGCCTCAGCCGATGCCGGGTCGCACTCGCTGACGGCACCCGCCGCTCGGCTCGGCGGGCCCTGCGCTCCTGTGGCGCCGAAGTCGATGTCGCTCGGGGGGTCGCTCGGCACCGGACCGGCTGGGGTCATGGTCTTATAGTAGCCGAATGCGCCCCTATGATGGAGGCGTGGACGACGGTTTCGGCACTTCGCTCGCCTCGGTGCTCCACGAGGCACGCCGCCAGCGCGCTTGGTCCGTTCAGGATCTGGCTGAGCGCGCCGGGGTATCGCGTTCCATGGTCTCCAAGGTGGAGAGGGAGCAGGCCCAGCCCACGGCGGCGCTCCTGGGCCGGCTGTCCGGTGCGCTGGGGATGACCCTCACCGAGCTGGTGGCCCGGGCCGAGGGTGACGGGTGCTCCCT
>JAKACE010000020.1 GCA_021821705.1 Actinomycetes bacterium
GGTACAGGACGCCGATGGTGGCCGGCCGCTACCTGCCCGGCACCTTCCAGCCGACGTTCCTGTACGAGTGCATCTGGGACCTGGCCACCTTCGGCCTGCTGTTGCTGATCGAGAAGCGGGTGCGGCTGCGCCGGGGCTACCTGTTCGCCGCCTATGCCGCGCTCTACACATTCGGGCGGTTCTTCACCGAGTACCTGCGCATAGACCCGGCCCACCGCTACCTGGGCCTGCGGCTCAACGACTGGACCAGCGTCCTGGTGTTCGCCGCCGCTGCCGCCGTCCTGGTGCTCGAGGGGAGGCCCGGCGCCGGCGACGAACTGGTCGGCGGCCCCTTGCCCGCCAAGGTGCTCGCCGCCCAAGCAGAGGTGCTCGCCGCCCGGCCCGGGGCCGACCAGCCCGACCGAGCCGGCAGCGAAGACCGGTCGCCCGAGGGCACCGACGTCGGGCACCACCCTCTCCGGGCCGCGGCCCCCGGTCCGCACGGCGCACCTCGGCTCTTGGAGCCCCAGCCCGCTCAGCTCACCGATGCGGTCGGGACTTCTCCCCGCCTGGACGGACCACCGGGCACCGCGCCTGGCCCCACCGGTTGACACCTGCGCCCGCTCGGCCCCCCGGGTCGTCGCCGCCTCAGACCGCCGCCGGTAGCCAGACCATGACCACTGTGCGGTCGTCGTGGGAGCCCCGGCGGCTGAAGTCGAGATGGAAGAGCAGTTCCGCTGGAGACAGGGCGCCTGCCGCGGCCGCGCCGGTCAACCCTCCGAGGGCCGGCGCCACCGTCGAGGGGCCGTCGCGCAGGGGGTTTGCGACACCGTCGGTCATAAGGACCAGGACCTCCTCGGACGACATCGCTACCGGCGGGGCGACTTCGACGGCTACGCCATCGGCCCTGGCCGACGGTATGGCGTCCGTCGAGGTGCCGTCCCCGGCACCACAGGCGAAGAGCTCCTCCCACCGGCCTCCGCTACGCAGGGCGAACGCCGTGCTGTCGCCGACCCGGGCCAGTGAGGCCGTCCACCCACCGCCCGGCGCCCTCACGGCCACGGCGACGGTCAGGGTCGTGCACAGTTCGGGCGCAGCGCCGGCCTGGGGCGCACGGGCCATCAGCAGGCGCTCGTTGGCCGAGCGCACGGCGCCACGGCAGAGGTCGCCGTCCTCACCCTCGTGGCATGCCAACCAGTGGGTGGCGGCGGCGACGGCCAGTTCCGCCCCCTCCCCTCCCCGCCCGGCCGAACTGACGCCGTCGGCCACGGCCAACCCCAGCCGCGCCTCGCCCAGAACGTGCCAGGCGAAGGCGTCCTCGTTGCACCGGGCCGCTAGGCGGTGGGAGACGCCGGCGACGCTGGCCGCCATCACGCCGAAGTAGGGGGACGAACCGCCCTCTGCCCTGTAGGCAGCACCGGCGGCTGACACCGAGGTCCGAAGCGGTACAGAAGCCGAACTGGCTACGGAAGGCCGTCCCCAGACCGGGCCCGCCGGCCCGAGGATCATTCCAGCTCGTCCACCGGGATGGGCTGCATGCTCGGCACCTGGGGCGGCACCAGCTGTGGGGACCCCGAGTAGGCGCTGGCCGAACTGCTGACGATGGACTGCACCAGCCCGGCGATGAGCTCGGGCACCAGGGTCGATGCCGGGGCGTCCCGGTCGGCGCAGAACGCGCGGTTGGCCTTGTTGCCCGCCACCTCCGCTAGCACCTCGGGCACCGCCTCGCCGAAGCCGAAAGCCAGCACGTTGGGGTGGCGCTTCCACGCCGGGTCCGACAGTCGGGCCAGCGCCTCTCGCCATCGCTCGTCGCTGTCGGTGGGCCGGCCGTCGGACACGAAGAGCAGCGCCGGCCGGTACCAGCGCTCCCCCGCCGCCCGCCCGGCGTGGTAGTCCGCTTCGATCACCCGGCGCAGGTGGTCGAAAGCGGCGGCGTAGGAGGTGCGTCCCTCCACCTCGACCCTGGGCATGGACTCCACCAGGGCCAGGTCGGCCAGAGGTAGCACGGTCCGCGCCGTGTCGCTGAACGTCACGACGCTGAAACGCACGACCTCGGCCACTGCCGGGTCTTGGCCAACGGCCCGGAGCACGGCCGGCAGCTCGGAGTTGACCTGGTCGATGGGCTCGCCCGCCATGGACTGGGACACGTCGAGGCACAGGTAGAAGGGGAAGACGGCATAGCGCTCCTCGGCGCCCACGTACTCGCTGGCCATCGTCCGACCCAGGCTATAGGAGCGCCGGGTTCCAGCAAAAACGCCGTGTGGCCTCCTTAGAGGCCGATCCAGGGGCTAACGATCATCCCCACCAGGAACAGCACCACGCACGCAGCAGAGAGATCCACCACGACCAGGCCCGCCAGGCGCCGGGCGCCGTGGGCACGACGGCCCGGCCGGCGCAGCAGGCGGCCGACAAGGCGGTGCGCAGCCCACCAGGAAGCCAGGGCCGCCCTCATGAACTCCCGCGGCGACGCGCCGGCTGGCAGGCCGAACATCGCCGGCGCGACCGGCACCCCCACCACCACAGTGCTGGAGGCACCCCCGCCCCCCCGGGCGCCCTCCGGGCGAGCCGGGCTGATCAGCTGCCATGTCGAAGGTGCCCGGTGGCGAAGGAGCGGCCTGACCGATACGTCGGGCACCGTGCGCCCCGCCGGGCGACCGAGCAGGCGCCAGGAGGGCACGGCCGGGGCACCGGGCACGGCGGGGGCACCCGGCACGGCGGGGGCACCAGGCACGGCGGAAGCACGGGACGGTCCCGGGGCACCGAGCGTAACCAGGTGCGGGGAACCCAGGACCTCCAGCAGCTCCGCCAGGGCAACCACCCATTCGGAAGGCCGGGGACGCTCGGCCGCCCCCACTATCGACAAGGAACGCTCGCAGAGCTGCCACAGGCCCGGCATGTCCGGGAGCCGGCGCCACGAACGCGGCAGCTCCAGGTCCACGACCACGCTTTCGGCGGCACGCTGGCGGCTCTGCAGTGGGAAGTTGGCAGCGCCGACGATGCGCAAGAAGATAAGGCCGAGCGAGTAGCGGTCGGCGGACGGGCCGGCCTGTGCTGCCGAGCCGGTCGCCGGGTCCTCCCAGTTGGCGGTGGTGGCCCGGGGACGGGGCGGCCAGCCTTCCAGGGAGGCGCCGTCGCAGTCGATGACGTACACGGCCGGCGCAGGGCCCAGCGACCACAACACGTTCTTGGCCGAGAGGTCACCATGGGCCACCGCGTCCGTCCCCGGTGTCTCCTGCCATGCCTCGAGCAGCAGGGCCAGGCGGTGGACGAGGGCGACCCGCTCAGCAGCCCCCGGAGCGGGCACGTCGACGCCGTAGGCGAGCGCCACCCTGTCGGGGTCGGAGGCCAGGTAGGACAGGCCTGACAGGCGCACCGAGCCGTCCCGGTGCACGACGTTGAAGCGGGCCGGCGCCCTGGGCATGAGCAGGCCCACCGCCTGGGCGTCAGCGTCCTCCCGGACGACCACGGCCAATGGCCACGACGACGCCCCTACGGTGCGTGCGGCCATGTCGGGGCAGGCCGCAGCCAACCGCCGGGGCAAACCCACGACGGCGCTCAGTTCGTCGACCCGCCGCGCCGAGCGCAGCTCCTTGTAGACCAGCGGCGCCCGAACGGTGCCGGTGCCGGCACCCGCCGGGCCTGCCCGTCCCGGGCCGGCCGGGCCATTGCCAGCGGCACCGGCGGGGGCTTGTCCCACCTCGAAGACGCGTCCCTCGCCTCCTTCGGCCAGCAAGCGGCCGATGTCGAGCTGGTCGAGCAGTACGACAGGAGCGGTGGGCGTGGCCGCGGCCACCGGCAGCACGCAGTCGTGGTCGAGCGCTGCCGGCCCTGGAGGGCGACGCCCGCCCGCTGGCGCGCCGGCTGAGCCTGGCGCCACCGCTCAGTACCCGGCGACGGGGTCCACCAAGCCGACGAGCGGCCTCCCGGCCATCCACCGCTCGACGTTCTCGCGGGCCCGCGCCGCCAGCAGGGGCCGGACCATCTCCTGGGTGTCGGCCGTGTGCGGGGTTATCAGGCAATTGGGCAGTGACCAGAGCGGATGTCCATCGGGCAGCGGCTCAGGGTCGGTGACATCGAGAGCTGCACCACCGATACGGCCGGCGCTCAGAGCTTCCACCAACGCATCGGTGTCGACGTGACGGCCACGGCCCACGTTGACCAACCAGGTCTCCGGCCCCATTAGCTCCAGCTCCGGCCGCCCCACCACGTGCACGGTCCCCGGGTGCAGCGCCAGTGCCACGAAGACCACCAGCGAACCCGGGAGGGCGTCGTGAAGGTGGTCCGCCGTGAGGGTCCGGGCGGCCCCCGCCAAGGGCTCGGGGTTGCGCCGCACAACGGTGGCACGCACCCGGAAGGGCGCCAGTAGGTCCAGCAGGGCGTGGGCTATGCCGCCGCCGCCAAGGACGGCGACGTCCGCGTCGAACAGGGTCACACCGGCCTGCTGGCCCCAGCTGGTGGCCCGGGCGCGCTCGGGGAGGTGGCGCAACCCGGCCAGGGCGAGGGCCAAGGCGTGCTCGGCAACGGGCTCGGCATAGCTGCCCTTGGCGCACGTCCAGGTGACGCCCGCGTACCGTGGGTCGGCCACGATGCCGGTAGCCATCACAGTCTCCACACCTGCCATCGGCAGTTGCACCCAGCGCAGCGAGGTCTCGGCGGCCATGACGGGCACGAGATCTGCTGCGCTGCCGAGCCACACCATGCCGTCCGCCCCTTGGCCCGGACCGACAACCGACCCCCCGCCTTCGTGCACCGCCTGGACCGCGAAGCTGTCTGCCAGCGGCGCGACGAGTATCCTCCCGCGTTGGCCCATGCTCGGCCCTACCAGCCCGGACGGTTGAGACGGCTGTGGCCCCAGTGGGCCAGGTCCTCCCAGGCGGCGCCCTCACCCGCTACCGCCGACCTGGCCAGCCTGCTGAGGAAGTTGTCGTCGCCGTCCAGGGCGGTGCCGGAAGCCGCCTTGCCGACAGGATGGCTCACGTCGACCCGCCAGAAGTGCTCATCGGCGTGGCGCGAGATCCTTACGTCCAGTAGCTGGCGGTTGACCCTGACGCCCCTGCTGGCGACCAACTTTTCACCCAACGCACAACCCCCCGGGCCTACTGGAGGACGACCGGTACGCGCCCTAGGGCGCCCAGAGCCACAGGAGCCGGCCCGATGGCGCCGTCTCCTCTCCATGCCCAGTCTCGCAACGCCGCACTCACCGTTCAAGCACGGCGGTGCCCGACTCGCCCTCCACGACCCCAAGCACCGCGTGCAGCGCTGGCGCTACGACGATGAGCGCTCGAGCTCGTCCTCGGATGGTCCCTGCACCCCCTCGCCTGCCGGCGACGAGGGCGCGTCGACGGGCCCGTCGGTCGACGCCAGCCGACCGGGCCACCAGTTCCACCGGCCCAGCAGGGCGACCGTCGAGGGGACGAGGAGGGTACGCACCAGGAAAGTGTCCATCAGCACGCCGATGGCGAGACCGAAGCCGACGTCGCGTACCTGCCCGGCACCGGGGCCGTTGCCGGCTTCGAACGCCAGCACGGCGAAGGTGCCGGCCAGCACCATACCGGCCGAGGTCACAGTGGCGCCGGTGCGCCCGACGGCCCGCACCACGGCGCGAGCCAGGCCGACCCTGTGGGCTTCCTCTCGGATACGGGTCATGACCAGGATGTTGTAGTCCTCCCCCAGCGCCAGCAGGAAGATGAACATGAGGAAGGGGAGGATGAAGGTGATCCCCCCGCTACCCCCGAGGTCGATGAAGACCAGGGTCGACAACCCGAGCGCGGCCAGGTACGACAGGCCGACGCTCACGATCAGGTACAGCGGTGCCACGGCGCTGCGGAGCAGGAAGCCGAGCAGCAGACCGATGGCGACGATGGCGACCGGGATGATCGACACCATGTCGTGGGTGGATGTGCTGCTCACGTCGTACAGCGCCGCCGCCTCGCCACCGAGGCCACTGGCCTGGGCGCCCGATGCGGCCGCGGCGGCGCTCACCGCCCGCCGTACCACCGGGGTGAGGTGCAGGGCGGCATTCGAGCTCTGGGGGCCGGCGACGAGGTTGGCCTCGAACTGCACCGTCCGGCCGTCCAGGGAGACCAGCGGCAGCAGCGACCTGTAGGCGTTGTACTCGGCCGGCGGCACGGTGGCAGTGAGCGCTGCCGGCTCCGGCAGTACAAGCGTGGCAGGGCTGCCGAGGCGGGCGTGCAGGGACTCGAGCTGCGCCGGCGACAACACCGTCCCGTTGGGGTCGAGCGGGCCGGCAAGCTGGTTGAAAAGGTGCGACGAGGCCAGGGAAGCCCGCGCCCGCTCCAGCGGCGCGGCGTCGCTCCAGATCGAGCGCGCGTACCGGAAGACGACGTTGGCCGGGTTGGCACTGGCAGCCGGGAAGTGCTCGGCCAGAGCGGCGTTGCCTGCCGCCTCGTCGGAACCCTTGGGAGCGTTGAGGGCGCCTCCGAACCCGGCGGAGTGGTACCCGAGACCGACCAGGGAGAGGCCGACGAAGAAGACCAGCCCCACCGCCAGGGTCCTGGCCGGGTGGGCCACGAGGCGGCTGGCGACACTGCCCCACCAGCCATCGGCCCGGTCCGGTGCCAGGTCGTCGCCCGGCCGAGGCGCGACTCGGGCCGGCCAGAACGCAGCCCGGCCGAAAACCGCGAGCAGGGCGGGCAGCAGGGTCAGGCCGGCGAGCAGCATCACGGCGATCCCGACTGCGAGCGGGACCCCGAGGTCGTGGTACAGGCCGAAGCTGGCCAGCAGCAGGCTGAGCAGGGCGAAGACCACGGTCGCAGCCGAAGCCGTGATGGACTCGCCCACCCGGGCCAGGGCGTGGGCGACCGCCTCCTTCTGGGGCAGGCCGGAGCGCATCTCCTCCCGGGCGCGGAACACCAGGAACAAGCCGTAGTCGGTGCCAGCGCCGAGGATCAGCACGATCAGCAGGAGCTGGGTGATCTCCGAGATCTTGAGCCCGTGCGCTCCGAGGGCACCGATGAGCCTCATGGACACGACCAGGGCCACGCCCGCCGGGGCCAGCGTTATCAGCGGCGCCAGCAGCGACCGGAATATGACGAGCAGCAGGAGGACGATGAATACAAGTGACAGCTCCTGGACCTGGCTGCCCGCCTTGTTGGAGGTCGCCTGGTTGGCCACGTTGGTGGCAACCGGCCCCGCCAGGTGGAACTGGAGCCCGAGCTGCGATGACCGTGGCGAGCGGTCGAAGGCGGTTGTGAAGCGGTCCAGGGCGTCGACTACCGGTTTCTGGCCCTGGATGTCGGCCGGGGGGACATCGACCGTGACAAGGATTTGCGCCGATGCACGGTCCGGCGACAGGCCGGCCACCTTCGCCGACACGACCCCGTGCACGCCGCCCGCCTTGCTCGCCATGGCCCCCACTTGGGCCAGGTCGGCCGCAGTGAGCGCCCCGGCGCTGCCACCATGGGTGCCCCCAGTCGTCACGGCCACCACGTCGACAGCGCTCTTGTTTGTCGAGCCCCCGATGAGCGCGCCCGCCAGGGTGGCCGCCTGGTTGCTCGGGGCGTTCTTGGGCAGGAACTGCGAGTTGTCGTTGTTGACCTCGTTCGCCAGCGACGGCAACAGCGCACTCGTCGCCACTGCTACGACGACCCAACCGACGATGACAAGCCACCGGAACCGGACCGAGAACCGGCCCAGCGCGGCGAACAACCTCTCCGTCCGGCTCATGTGCCCTCCTGTGTGGGGCGACTGACGGCCACCGGGGACAGCCCGAGGGCCGGCCCGCAGGGTAGGGACCTCCCCTCTGCGAGGCTAACCGTGCCCGGCGACCGGGGACCGGTCACAGACGCAAGTGTGACCGATGTCCCGTCCCGGCGACGGCCGGGCGGTCAGCGGCGGTGAGCCCCAGTTTGCCAGACCTCGTCGACCAGGCCGTAGGCCATGGCTTCCTGCGCCCCCAGCCATCGGCCCATGGCCAGGTCCGCTTCGACATGCTCGGGATGGCGCCCGGTCGCTCGGGCCAGCCGGGCCACGAACTGGTCCAGCTCGCAGCGATGACGGGCAGCCCAGGCTGCCAGCTGGTCAGCCTTACCTGCCGCCGACCCGTCAGGCTCGCACAGCAGGAAACGGGCGTGCGGGGCCGCCGCCCGCCAAGAACCTGCCGCGACCACTGCGACGGCCGCGCCCTCGACTCGTCCCAGACAGTCGACGTGGACGGGCACACCCATCAGGTCGATGGTGTCCACCAACGCCATGACCCCGGACAGCGCCCCCCTCGCTTCGCCCAGCACCAACCGGACCGCCTCGTCCCCCGTCGCGTCGAGGGTCATCAGCTCGGCGCAGGCAAGGCTCACGGCGCGCTCGTCGAGCTCACCCCAGACCTGGACGACCCGCTGGTCGAGCACGCAGATCAGTCCTCCGCCGCCCGAACGGACAGTTCCCAATCGAGACGCTGCCCTATCGCCGCTGCGTAGCGCTCCAGTGTCGAAAGGCGCAGGTCCGCCAGGCCGGACTCGAGCCGGGCCACCGCCGACTGGGACGTGCCCATTCGCGCCGCCACCTCGGTCTGGGACAGGCCCAGCTCGACCCGCTTGGCGGACAGAGCCGCCGCCAGGGACTGCCGGTGGCCGGCCATGTCCTTGAAGCCCGGGAAAACCGTCTCGCGCCGCTCTCTTTCGCCCATGCTCGTACCTATACTAGAAACGGTATCGCGCATTCGAGATACCACCTTCGTCATATCAGGCTACATCCCCCAAGGGGGCCGGGGGGCCTGTCGTACGCGGGCATGGCCATCTACGACGTGATGCAGCACACCACGTCGGAGGTCTGCACCGTCTGCATAGGCATGGGCATGTCGGCGGCAGCGATGGTCCTGTGCGGCGGGGCCAAGGGCAAGAGGATGGCCACTCCCAATGCCAAGATCATGGTCCACCAGGGGTCTGCGGGCACACGGGGCGCGCCCAGGGACATGGAGGTGCAGCTCAAGGAGGTGCTGGCCGTCACCAAGCGGATGGCCCAGATCATCTCGCACCATTCCGGCCGCCCCCTCGACAAGGTCGAGAGGGACATCGATCGCGACTACTACATGACGGCCCAGGAAGCCAAGGACTACGGCATCATCGACGAGGTGCTCGTGCCCCGCCGCGGGGCACCTCTGGAGCTGCTGGCGAAGGCCGACGGCGCGGCAGCACTGGCCGCCCCCTCCCAGGCCTGAGACTGCCCTCCCAGGCCCGGGCCCGGGCCTCGCCCCCCAACCCCGGGCCGCAGGTCCTTGCCATCGCCGGCATTGTTGCCACGTACCGCGCCCAGGCCCTAGAGTGCGGTTTCAGCAACCCGCTGGCCAGCGAAATCCGGTGAGAACCCGGTGCTGTCCCGCAACTGTCGTCCGGCCCAGTGCCGGCGAGCCAGGTCGCCTGGCCGGTGGGAAGCGACCAAGCACGTCGAGGCAACGAGCTGGTCGCAGGGCTCGCCCTGTCTCCAGGTACCACCCTCGACCCGGAGGAGGACGACTCATGCACAGGACAAAGACCGTTCGGGCTGCCGTGGCTGCGGCTGCCGTGGCCATCGCCGCTCTCGCCGCCGGGCCCCTTGCTGGTGCCGGTGCCGCCACCCGGGCCGCCACGCCGGCACAGGCCCGACCCGAGGCACCGTCGCGCTCGGGGAGGACGGACGGCTTCCCCGTGAGCCTGCCCAGCCAGGGTGGGACCGTGGTGGTGCCGTCAAGGCCGGACCGCATACTCAGCCTCTCGCCCAGCGCCACGCAGATGCTCTACGCGATCGGTGCCGGCAAGCAGGTCGTCGGGGTCGACAAGTACTCGACGTACCCGCCCGACGCACCGCGAACCAAGTTCACCGGTGGCGAGACCAACGCCGAGGGGTACCTCCCCCTGCACCCGGACCTGGTACTGATGGCCTTCCCCAGCGGCACCGTCGTCAAGCAGCTGACTCTGCTCCACATACCCGTGCTCGTCCTGCCGCCGGCATCGGGCCTGGCCCAAGCGGACCAGCAGGTGCACGAGCTGGGCCGGGCCACCGGCCACGTAGCCCAGGCCGGCCAAGTCGTGGCTTCGTTCATGGCCGACGTGCACAAAGAGGCCGCCTCCGCCGGGGGGGCCGGGCGGGGCAAGACGTATTACATCGAGCTGAGCCCCGACTACTACACGGCCACGTCGCGGACCTTCATCGGCGCCGAACTGTCGCTTTTCGGGATGAAGGACATAGCCGACCCGGCCGGGCGCGGCACCGGGTACCCGCAGATATCGGCCGAGTACGTGCTGCATGCCAACCCCTACTACGTCTTCCTGGCCGACACCGTCTGCTGCTCTGCCACACCGGCGTCGTTCGGGCACCGGCCTGGTTTCTCCGCCCTTTCAGCGGTCCGCGACCATCGGGTGGTCGGCGTCAACGACTCGGTCGCCTCCCAATGGGGCCCGCATACTGTCGAAAGTTTCGTCGGGCTGATAGCGAGGCTGCTGCGCAGGTGAGCCTGACAGCTCGAGCCGGAGCAGGCGCGCGGGCCGGGACCGGACCAGAAGACAGGGCCGCTCCGGCGTCCTTGGCAGGGCCGGTAACGCGCGTGCCCGGCAGGCTGGCCCTGCCCGACGAGAGCAAAGCCCTGCCGCTGCAGCCGGCCCGACTGCGGGCCCGTCACGTAGTTCCGGCGGTCGCCTTCCTCCTGGTGGCGGCGACCGCCAGCCTCGTGACGGGACCAGCCGGGCTGTCCCCCCTAGGCGTGGTGGAAGAGGTCGCCAGCAAACTGCCGCTCCTTCACGTCCACAGCCCTCTCGGGCCCACGGGCTCGGTCGTGGTGTGGCAGCTGCGCATGCCCGAGATGGTGCTGGGCCTGCTCGTGGGCGCCGTGCTGGCCGTCTCGGGGGCTTCGTACCAGGGCGTCTTCCTCAACCCTCTGGCCGATCCCTACCTGCTCGGCGTGGCCTCCGGCGCC
The DNA here is from genome assembly GCA_021821705.1 of Actinomycetes bacterium. Lineage (GTDB taxonomy): Bacteria > Actinomycetota > Acidimicrobiia > Acidimicrobiales > Palsa-688 > JAJZMF01. The sequence goes on from JAKACE010000020.1 coordinate 10,883, forward strand.
GGCTTGGGAGCCACCCTGGCCATCGTGTCCGGGGCAGGCACCGGTAGTGCGACCAGCACCGTCCCACCGGCTGCGTTCGCCGGCGCCGTCGTGGCCGTGGGCGCGACCTTCGCACTCAGCCGGTCACGGCATGGGCGCTCGGCTGCCTCACTGCTGCTGGCCGGTATCGCCGTGGCAGCCTTCTTCACAGCCGTGCAGACGTTCCTCATGCAGGAGCACAGCAGTATCGAGCTGCAAGCCATATACACCTGGTTGCTCGGGGGACTGTCGACCGCCGGCTGGTCCCAGGTGCTGCTCGTCCTGCCCTACATTGCCGCGTCTTCGGCAGTCCTGCTTTGCGCCAGGCGCCTGCTCGACACCATGAGCGTTGGCGACGAGGAGGCCATGGCGCTCGGCCTCAGCGTCCGTCACGCCCGCCTCGTCGTCATCGGCGCAGCCACCCTGGGCACCGCCGCCGCCGTTTCGGTGAGCGGGCTCATCGGTTTCGTGGGGATCATCGTGCCGCACGCCATCCGGCTACTGGCCGGCCCGAGCTACCGGCGCCTCGTCCCGCTCTCGCTGCTCTACGGAGGGGGCTTCCTCGTGCTGGCCGACGTGGTCGCCAGGACAGCGCTGTCGCCCCAGGAAGTGCCCCTCGGAGTGGTAACTGCCTTTCTCGGGGCCCCGTTCTTCCTGGTAGTGCTGCGCCAGTCGCGGAAGTTGACCTGAGCATGCTCACGGTGTCGGAGCTGGGCGTCGACCTCGGGGGCAGGACCGTCCTGCACAGCGTGAGCGCCACCGTCCCCACCGGGGGCTGGCTGGCGGTCGTCGGGCCCAACGGAGCGGGCAAGTCGACCCTGCTGCGAGCAGTCGCCGGCTTGGTCGAGCACCGTGGGAGCGTTGAGGTCGGGGGCCGGGCCCTGGCTCCTGGCACCGATCGGCGACGCCGGGCCAGGGCGGTCGCCTATGTGCCGCAGCGTTCGGTGCTGCCCCCGACCATGACAGTGACCGACTACGTGCTCCTCGGCCGCTTCGCCCACCACTCGTACCTGGGGGCTGAGACTTCCAGGGACCGTAGGGTGACCGCCGCCGTGATGGAGCGCCTCGGGCTGGCCGCCCTGGCAGGACGCCCCCTGGGGCAGCTCTCGGGCGGGGAGGGCCAGCGGGCAGTCCTCGCCCGGGCCCTGGCGCAGGAAGCACCGGTGCTGGTCATGGACGAGCCGACCACCTCGCTCGACCTGGGGCACAGCCAGCTCGTCATGGAGCTCACCGACGAACTGCGGCGCGAGACGGGCCTCACGGTGCTCTGGACAGTCCACGACCTGAACCTCGCAGCCCAGTACGCGGAGGCAATCCTCCTGC
>JAKACE010000021.1 GCA_021821705.1 Actinomycetes bacterium
CACCGGGAGCTTGGGCGCATGGTCGCTGGGCAGCACCGGCCCCAGCAGTTCCCAGGGGTCGGCGTAGGCGTTGGGGTAGGTCTGGGCCGGGTCCTGGGCAGAGTTGTACCACTTGCTCTGGTAGATGTAGCCGTCCCGCACCACCTTGTAGCCCGTCTCGTAGCCTGCCATGGGGGTCCACGGGGGGTAGAGGGCGTTCGCCGGGTTGGTATCGGGCCGGGCCACCGTTATGCCACCGGCGACAGGTGTACCGGCCAAGACCCGGCCCAGGTGGCCGAACGCCGCCGAGAAGCCCTGCGCGGCCTGGTACGTGCCGCTGCACGTGTTGGACAGGACGCCTGTAACGCCGTAACCCTGGCCGCACTGGACGTCCCGGTTGAGGGACCACATCGACAGCCGGCCGAGCCCGTTGCTGGTGGCGAAAGCCACCAGCCGGGTGGCATCGGCCGCGGTGAACACCTCGCCCCGCACGTCGTTCTGCCCGATCATTACCGTCACCCCGAGCCGCTGCCAGACCTGCTCGGGCGAGAGGTCGGCCCCGAAGCGGCGCAGGTCCGCCTGCAGCTGGCTGTCGGCGGCCAACGCCGCGCTGCGTACCAGGGTGAACATCGTGCGCCCGGCCCCGGGGGGCACCGGGAAGTCCATGGCCATGATGTTGACGCCGCTCAAGCTGACCCTGTGGCGCAACATGGTGTTCACCACTGACATCGCCTCGGGGGACAGCCCCCTCGCAGTCGTGGGGAGTGTCAGCCACACCTGCAGCGTGCGGTGCTCCGCCCGGTACAAGCGCTGCGCGGCGGCAATCGCAGCCGCCTGCCGCTCCACCGCCACCGTGCCCGCCAGTGCGGCGCCCTCTATGTCGAAGTCGGCGATGCTCACCTTGTAATGGGCCAGGACCGTGGTGTACGCCTTCGCCAGGGCAGCGGGCCGTGTGCACGCGACCGCCAGGTCCGTACCGTTGCGGCCGCCGAAGGAGATGACCGCGCCCACGCCCTCCTGGCCCAGTTGGGCGACACGGGGGCCGAGGGCAAGTGCCTCGTCCGCCTGGGCAAGGCTGTAGTAGCCACCCCAACTGGGCGTACAGCTCGTCCGGCCACGGGCCACGACGAAGCCGAGCACGACCTGGCGGGCAGGCTCCATCGCCGGGTCCTGGAACTGGTACGTGGGTGCCAGCGTGGCGTCCACGTAGGGAGCGAACCAGGTGCCGCCCTTGACCGCGAAAGCGGACTGCACGGCCGGCGGCACCTTGTACACGCCCAGATAGGCGATCCCGCCCACCACGGCGGCCGCCACCAGCGCCCTGGTGAGCGAAAGCCGTGGCCGGTGCTTGTCCTCCTCCAGGGACAGGTCGAGGTCACCCGGGCCGGCGGCCATGACCGTCACCGGCCCCCGTCCGCCACGTGGACGGCCGCCACCGGCACTGCCCGTGGACGCCGGCGGGCGGCGCACACCCTCGGGCAGCTCCAGGCGCTCGGGGCGGCCGTAGAAGTATCCCTGGCCCAGGGAGACCCCGAGCCCGGTCAACAGGTCCCGCTGCTCGGGCGTCTCGACGCCCGTCGCCACCACCGAGGAGCCGACCTCCCTGGCCATCCTCACCAGTTGGGCCAGGTGCACCTGGCGGGCCCCGTCCTCCGCCAGGCCGTCGACCACCCGGCGGGCGAGCTTGACGTACGCCGGCCTCAGCTCGAGCATCACAGCGATCGTCTTGTGGCCGAGCCCCGCCTGGTCCAGTACCACCAGGGCCTTGGGCGGGAGAGCCTTCCCGATCTCCCTCAGTTCGTCGGAGAGGTCACTGCTCGACGGCTCGACGACCTCGACCAGCACCGGCCTATCCAGCGCAGCCAGAGCGCGCCTGAGGTCGTGGTCGGCGTGCAGCAGCCGGGGAGACACCTTGACCGCCAGGGAGCCCTCCTTGGGCAGGTACGGGGCCTCAGCGAGGGCGGCCCGCGCCAGGCGGCCCTCCAGGACCGTCCCCTGACCGGCACCCACTGCCTCTGCCAACCAGCGCTCCACCGGGGTTCCGTCGTGGAAGCGCGACAGGGCCTCGTAGCCGATGACACTGCCCGTCGACAGCTCCACCAGGGGCTGGAAGAGCGTGTCGAACTCGCCCTCCTCGGGCAGCTGCCAGGACGAGCCGGTCGGTGACCCTCCGTGGCTGGACCGGCTGGCGAGCAGGTGCTGGCGCTCAGTGGTGCTCGGGGTGCCCAGGTCGAGCACCGAACGCCAGTCGACCATGGCCGGTGCGAGCTGGGGCGACCGCCTCCAGAACGGGTGCCGCCCACCGCGCTGGGGCTTCAACAGGGCGGACTTGAGGTGGGTGAGGGTATCGATGACCGAGTTGCCCAGCCCTATGAAGGCAACGATGGCGTAGGTCAACAGGACGACGTTGAGGCCGGCGTAGGCCATGTCCTCCCACAGCCCGTGCCGGTAGGACACAAAACACGTGTAGGCAGCCAGCAACAGGAGCATGTACGGCGTGACCACGAAGATGAGCGGTGTCACCGTACGGTTGCGGACCTTGGGGGTGCGGATGAAGGCGCCCTTGGAAGCCGTGATGGCCTGTACCAGGGTGGCCGCCGCACCGGCGAGGTTTATGGGGACCAGGAGCAGGTTGAAGCCGTAGACGCGGGCGATGTCGAGCCGCTTGTAGCCGCAGTAGCGGAGGTCCATCGTCATGGCCCAGAAGTACGGCAGCGCAGTGAGCCCGAGGAGGGGGCTGATGAGAGTGGCGTTGAAGGGGAAGGCCAGGAGCACCAGGAGGCTGAGGGAGCTCCAGGTGATGGAGGCCATGTAGTTCCAACGCAGGAACTTCTCCACGAAGCGGACCCTCCCGCTGCGCTCACGGGCGGCCCTGGCGCTCAGGCGGATCTTGGGGACGATCAGCATGCCGCCGGTACCCCAGCGCTGGCGCTGGATGCACAGCGAACCGAAGTCCGGGGGCGTGGCGCTGTAGCTCAGCCTTTCGGGGACGTTGAAGAGCTTCCAGCCCTTCACCCTCATGTCGAGAGTGGAGTCGGTGTCCTCGATGACCGTGCGGTCCCGGATATAGGTCCGCACCTCCCAGTCGCCCAGGTACGAGGTCTCGACGATCTCGTCCAGCGCCTTCTTGCGTATGACGGCGTTGGCGCCGACCCAGAAGGTGGCGTCGTAGTACGTGAGCCCCTGGTGGACCATGTGCTGGACATCGGTGGTGGCCCCGGCCACCCGTTCGAGCCGGGTCGCCGACCCGGGGAAGGCGCTGTAGGGCGTCTGGGCCACGGCGTCGCCCCGGTGCTCCTGCTGCTCGAGCGTGTGGACCAGGCGGAGGCAGTACTCGGGCAGGAGTACGCTGTCGGCGTCCAGGGTCATCACGTAGTCCGGGTCGCGGATCATCTGCGCCTCCGGGTCACCGGGCTCACCCGGGACCAGCGCCGGCCCGGCGACGGTCTGCACCGTGCGGTGGGCGCGGCCCATCAGGCCGATGTAACTGTTGAGGTTCATGGCCTTGTTGGGCTCGTGGGAGAGCGAGACGTACCGCTTGCGCTGGAAGCTGCTGACATTGGCTGTGAAGGTCCACACCAGCCGGCGGTACAGCTGTCGTGCCCTCTCTACCGGTAGCGTGGCCCCCTCCTCGACGGCCTGGGCCACGGCGTCGGCAACTGTGCCGAGGTCGAGCGCCAGGCGGCGCAGTACGTGGTTGGCGAGGAAGGCGTCAGTGTGGTCGACGAGGTCCTGGCTCGCAGCCAGGTTCTCCAGCCAGGCGGAGGCGGCACGGTACTCGGCGACCAGGCCTGACAGGACGGTGCCGCCTACCGGACCGGAAACCGGCGCCGAGGCTTCGAAACGCGCCGCTGCTTCACCGAACCGGGCCGAAGGCCACGAGAGCAGCTCCTCGATCTCGCCCGGGAGCGCCCGGGCTGCTTCGAGCAGCTGCCTCGCCCGAGGGTCCCGCGGCGCCACCGGGTCGTCGATCAGCAGGACAACGTCAAGGTCCGGGTACTCCTGGAGCGCAACCGAGAGCAGGGTGTTGCGCACCACCCGAGCCTCCTCCTGGTAGGAGGGGACGAGCGCTGTCATGGTGGGTTGCGTCTGCTCGTAGAAGTCGTCGAGCATGGCCCGGGTCGCCCGCCGGTGGCTTTTTGCCCTGTAGAAGAAGCCGAGCCGGGCCAGCAGGTAGGCGAGGCTGGAGGCAGACAACAGGGTGACCACCAGCAGGTAGACGACCGCCTCGGCTCGGGACGCGCTGCTGCGCTGGTAGGGGTTGAACAGGTCCTCGAACAGCCAGTAGACCACGTAGGCCGCCCAGGACAGCACGGTGCCCACGATGAAGAGGCGGGCCAGCCCGATGCGCCTGTCCGTGACGGCAGGGGGGACAACGGGCAGGGGCTGTGTCCTCCGGTCATGGCCCAACTGCCTACGCCTTCGCCTGGACCGCACGTGCCTCCCGCTCCGGCCACCGTCCGAAGGCCCGGCCTTCCGGGGCGCCTGTGCCTCTCCTCCTGTGAACACCGTCCCGGCGCCATGGCGGGCGCCGGGACGGGAGCCGTCCAGTGTCTTTTCCATCAAGATGTCTTGGCTTTCCTTGGCTTTCGACCCGCCATGGCCCGCCGGGCGCGCTGACGCCCGCCGTCGGACGTAGGGAGCCCACCTACGGTGTCGGCCGCGAGGCGACGGTTCAGTGCTCTATTGCTTCGAAGGTACACCAGAGGTGCTCTCAGGGGTTCAGCCGTCCTCACCCGGGCAGGCAGGGCAACACCCCGCTGCGCCTCACGTCGTGGCCCGAGTTGGTACAAATGGGTGAACCAGTACTAACGCCGGCCACCCTCCCCCACTCACCGTGGTGGCGGCGGACAGCCAGCCGTCCTCCGGGTGGCCGTCATGCCGGTACCCCTACCGGCAAAGCACGAAATCGACGAAGGCTGCGAAGCGGCCCTGGCGGAGCCCCTTCGCGCGGGCCATCGGTGCCAGTCCGCCGTTTGGGGGAGCAGCAGGCCGCGTGCGGACGGCTCCGGCTCGGCAAGGCCCGGGTACCCGGCTCGAGCGCTTGAGTTCGCAGCCGGTACCGTTGCCGGGGCAGCGGGCTTCCCTGTGGTCGCAGGGCGCCCCTGGACGGGCACGAAGTGCCGCTCGCGTACGAGGAGGAAGGCCCCGAGCGCACCGAGCCCGACGACTGCGGCACCGATGACCACGATCTCGTCCATGGATGATGCAAAGGCGCGCCCGGCAGCGACCCCGACGGCGTGGCGAGCCAACGGGCCGCCCCGGGCCGACGCCAAGGCCGCGGAGCGCCCACCGGCCGCAACCACCGCAGCCAGCTTGGCGGACGCCCCCGGGAGTATGCGTCCCAGGTCGGAGGAGACCCCGGCCTGGAAGGCCGCCCCCAGAGCGGCGATACCCGTGGCCAGGCCCGCCACCCGCATGGTGTTGGAGATCCCCGAAGCCATGCCGGCACGGGCCGGCTGCACGACCCCCAGGGCGATCTTGGCGATGGAGGGGTTGGCCACGCCGACCCCGGTACCTGTGAGCACGAGCCCCGGCAGCAACGCCGTCCAACCCGACGCCCCGGTGAGCACGTCCATGGCCAGCAACCCTCCGGCGCAGATGGTCAGCCCGGCGCCGAGCACGGCCCCCGCCGGGAGGCGCTCGGTGAGCCGTCGCGTTGCCAAGGGGACGAGGAAGGTCAGAACGGTCGCCGGGAGGAGGCGCAGCCCACCTGCGAACGGTGAATAGCCGAGGTCGTTCTGGATGTACAGCGTGAGGTAGGGCAAGAGCCCGAACATGCCCATACCGATGGCGAAAGTGCCCAGAGAGACCCCGCAGAACCCGGCGTTGCGGAACAACGAGAGGTCGAACATGGGCCGTCGCTGCCTGAGCTCGGCCACGATGAACGCAGCCAACAGCAGGGGCGACCCGGCGGAACAACCGACGATCAGGGAACTGCCCCAACCATCGGCAGCCCCGCGCAGGAGCGCGAAGTTGAGGAGGAACAGGGCGCCCGAGAAGCTGACGAGCCCCAGGACGTCGGCACTGCGGGCCTCCGGGTCACGCACGTTCACCAGCAGAGGGACGGCCATGAAGACGGTGGCGGCGCCGATCGGTATGTTCACGAAGAAGATCCAGCGCCACCCGATCCCTGAGGTGATGGCACCACCGATCAGGGGCCCGATGGCCACCGCACCTCCGACCGTCGCCCCCCAGGCGCTGATGGCCTTGGCCCGCTCCTGACCGTGGAACTCCTGGCCGATGAGCGCCAGTGAGGTGGCGAACATGGCCGCTCCGCCCACTCCCTGCAGCGCTCGGGCCAGGTTGAGGAACATCGCCCCGGTGGCGAGCCCGCACAAGGCGGAGGCGAAGGTGAACACCCCGACACCGGCGATGAAGATCCGTTTGCGGCCCACCCGGTCAGATAGAGAGCCGCAGGTCAGGATCAGCGCCGACAGTGGCAGGGCGTAGGCCGATATGACCCACTGCAGGTCGGTGAACGAGGCGCGGAACTGCCGCTGGATGGTCGGCAGGGCGACCTGGACGATGGTCAGGTCCACCAGCAACATGAACGTCGCCCCGCAGATGGCCACCAGCCCCAGCCAGCGGCGGTCGCGGGCACTTCCGTCGGCGGCGGTGCTCATGGGCCGGATGCTACAGGTTGCGGTAGCGCTTGACGCCACCGGCCCGGCCCTGCCGGGCGGGCGGCCCTCTCCACCGGGCCTGCCACCAGGGTCAGGCCGGCGGCATGTCGTGACCGACGGTCCGGTCCACGCAGCCGGGCATGTCGCCCCGGTGACTGCCACGGGGGTGCACGGCGTGGCCAACCTCACCGTGTGGTGCATCGACAGCGACAGGCCGCGCTTCAGTGCTGCCGTGAGCGGAGCGATCGGGGACCAGGGACATGCCCCGGCCGTGCCGGCCGACGGCGAGGTCGGCACGAGCCGTTCCCATGACCCGCAGCTCGAGCTCCGCCATGGGACGTTCCGCATCGACATCAGCGAGCTGGCGAGCAAGCTCATGACTGCAGCCAGACGCGGGCCCACTTGCCCATCGACCTGCTCGGACTACTTCCACGGCCCCGAGGGCGACTGTGCCCGTGGTGGCCGGCTCCGGCACCGGCGCCCGTCAAGGCACCAGGGGCCGGCTCTCCCTGAGCGTTGCAGGTAACGAGGTGCAGAAGCCGCCACCGTGCACCGCCCCTCTGGCGGCCCAGTACCTGCTACTGACCATCTCGGGCCAGGTAGCGCACCGCGCAGCTCGGGAGATGGTCAGTGGCTTCGGGGAGCCTCGGCAACAGGGCATGCTCCCGGGTGAGAACACAGGAGCAGAGGTAGATGTCAGCACCATGGTCAGGGCGGGGTGCAACCCTTATCGCGTCCCCTCGCGCACCCACCCGGGGACTGGCACGCAGAGGTACGGCCCGGGCGGTGAAGGTCTTCAGCCGGCACCGCTCGTCCATCCACACGGCGAAGGTCGCGCACGGGATCCGCAGGCCGTGGTGACGTCCAACGCGAGGTGGTGAGGTTCTCGCCGAAGGTGCCGAGAGACAGGACGCTCCCGAGGCTCGCCTGCCACCGGTCGAGGCCTTCGCGGCGAACGCGTACACCACCTGACCCGGCCTGCCGTGGTTTGCCGTGTCACAGATGGCGTCGTCGCCCCAGTCAGCTCGCCGCCTGGGCGTCCTGCAGGTCGATGGCAGGGCCAGCCGCCCTCTCGAGGCGCTGCTCCATCGCCTGCTGGCCGACAGCGGTCGGGTGGAACGGCAGGTGGACGGCGGCACTCAGGGCGTAGAACCACGGCGAGGGGCTGCAGACATCGTGACCACTGAAGGGGGCCACGTAGTGGGCATAACCCCCGACGGCGCCGACGGCGGCGGCGACGGTGAGGTTCAGGCGGGGGACGAGCGCTGCGAGAGAGCGGAGGTTAGCGCGGTTGATCTTGAAAAAGTCGGTGCGGTTGAGGGCGGGGCATGAGCGCGTGACCGACGACGGGAGCGGGTTGGGATAACCGAGCGCGTAGAGCTGGGCGCGCGGAGCTTTGGCGTGGACAAGTCGGAGGAGCGACTCGACCTCAGCCCCCGTCTCCTCGTAAGCGGCGGGACCTGCGTCACGGGCGATTGCGGCTTCGCACGCCGGTGGGACGGCACCGACGATCACGCAGGTGCGCAGCAAGCCGAACAGATCCAGCGTATCCCCGCCAGCGGTGAGCACCACGACCCGAAGACGCTTGGTGAGCTTGGGGACCTGCGTCTGCACCATCTGCTCGACCGAGGCGCCTGAGCAGGCCAGGAACTGCACCTGCGGGTCGTACAGGTAGGCATAGGAGCTGGTGGACTGCACGCAACCGGCAGGGCTGCCAGGGACGTACGGCGCAATCTGCCCCGATGTGAACGAATCACCGATGGCGGCCACGAGAGGCCCGAAGCAACCCCCGGAGGTGCTGGCGGTGCCCAGCTGCGGCACGGTCCAGCTGCGGCGCCCGGCATGGAGAACTGCGGTGTTCGCCGGACCGGCCAGGTTGCAGTACTCCGCGACCGACCCGCTCGGGCCCCGGGGCACCCACGGCAGCGAGCCGTCCGTCGGGCCCGGGTACGCCCACTTCGCGTCGTACTCCTCGACGACACCGTTGCCCAGCACGAACGTCCTTGTCGAGTATGGGCCCCGGCCCGGGTAGGCCTTGCCTCCGCAGGTGCCACCCGTCTTGCACGCCGTCGTCCAGGGCCAGGGGGTACCCGGGTGGTGCGCGCTGTCCGTCCCGTCACCCCAGTCGACCGCCCCCAGCTCGCAGATGGCCTCCGCGATCCAGGAACAGTCAGAGAAGCCCGGTGGATAGTAGCCGCCGCCGGCCAGACCCCCGACGTACGGGGCGCTCGGGCCTGAGCCGGTGCCGAGGTTGCCCTGCGGCTGGAGCCACTGCTCCTTGGGGGCCGACTGGGTGCCGAAGGACAGGTCCAGGCCGGTTGCCACCGCTTGCGGGTCGGCCACCAGGGCCCGCTCGAGGTTGACCCCGGAACATGCGTCAGGTGGGTTGAGGGCCGTGCCGGGCAGCGGCTGGGGGTTCTGCTCCACCACGGCGGAGCCGTGCAGCCCCGAGTCGTCCGCCAGCCACCGGTAGGCGTAGGCAGGGTCGGCGTCGGCGCCGGTCTCGGGCAGGTCGGGGCTCGCGTCGTCGTACGGATAGCCGGCCCCCGCCCTCACCAGCACGGCGTCGGTGAAGTCCGCGCAATTGGAACCGGCCAGACCTGGTCCGCGGGCGCCGGTGCCGAACGGCCCGGAGCGGCCCTGGCCGCCAGACGAGGCCAGGGCATAGCTCGGGGGTGCGGACATCACCCGGGTGACCATCGCCCAGGCGGCGTTCCATCCCGCCCGGCTCACGCGATAGGCCGCGCGCCATGTCCATGGGTGGCCCTCCTCATCGAGCACCGCCCCGGTGCCGTGCAGCAGGTCATTGCTGGCCGGCCCGAAGCCAAATGTACCGCTCCGTACCTCGGGGCACGTTTCGAAGGTGCAGGAGCTCCCTGCTGGCCGCTCGACCTCCAGCAGCTGCACCCACTCGGTGCCGGTAAGACCGAGGCGGGCGGCCACCGGCCCGGCGGAGGACCCGTTGACATCGGTGTACACCACGGCGTAGTACTCCTGCCCGGCCGCAGCCGGCGCTGCACTACCGGCGGCCGCCGGCACCGCGGCGAGGAGCACCGCTGCGACCGCCATCAGCGCAACCCCCAGCCCGCGTCGTAGCCCTCCGCAAATCGTCACCACGATCCCCTCCTCTGCCTGCCGGCGTTGACTTTACCGCGCGTTTGTAAACCTGTCGGCCAGAGCCAGCCCCCGTGCCGTCCGGGGCCCGGCGCCTGCTGGTCGGGGTTTGCTCCGAGACCGCCGCAGGGGTGCCCGCCCCTGCAGCGGCGGGTGACGCCCCGGCGCCCGACGGCGGCGAGCTCTACTGGGCGGGTTCGGAGTCGGCGACATACCAGCCTCTGTTCCCCGGGTGGACCGGTCGCACCGATCTGGACGGCTTGCTCGTCGAGCGGCGCCTGCTCGAGGCGGTGCCACCGTCCGAACAGCGGTCCTGGGACATTGCCGGCTTGGCGGTCGGCGCCGGCCACCTCTACTGGGACGCCAGCGTGCTGTCCGGCGCGCCCGGCAGCTTCCCCATCGAGCGGACGTCACTCTCCGGGAGGGGCGTTGACACCCGCCTCGTCACGGTGGCCAGGACCAACGCCGGCGTCACCGTGGGTGACGACCACCTGTGGTGGGCGGAAGAGGACACCATCGGTTGGGCCAACCTGGACGGAACCGGCGTGGTCCGCTCCTTCATGACCGGCGCCTACGCCTCCCGGCTCGCAGCGGGTGCCTGACCGTGAGGCCACGCGGCGGGCTCGGCTAGCGGGCCGCCCGGACCATGGCGACGTCGGTCTGGTCGGCGATATCCCCCCTGCCTCAGCGGCAGTTGCACGCGCTTTTCATCCCGCACCGTCGCAGTATTTTCCGGCGGTCCGGCCCCGGTCCCGCGCTGAGCGGTACAGGCTGAGCATTGCGGTACCGCAAGCAGCGGTTCTCCTTGGCCAAGGCGCGCGTCAAACGCCCGCAAAGCGTCAATCTCCAGGTCTTTTGTCGGGCACTGTCCGCTCAGGCTGGAGGTTCTCCCGTTCAGGCTCCTTCGGGCGCTTGGCCTCATCGGCCGTCGTCCCGCCGTACCGCCTCACTCGGCGGCCGAACCCGCCGTGGTCACGACCACCCTTCCGTTTGATATTTAGCCGCAACCAAGGCACATACGGGCTGGGTCTCGCAGACGGCTCCGACTATGTGGCTCCCGAGATCGCCAAACGAGCGAGCTCTCATTTGCACCATCGCAGTCAGCGTGCTCTCGATAAGGCGTTCGACCACGTGCCGACTGGCGCCGTAATGTTCGACAAAAAAACCCCGGCCATCTTCGGCCTGGGCCCAGCCCAATCCCGCCCAGGCTTCGAGGCCGGGATCCGTCTCGTGCTGAGCAGCCATGACGACGTACAGCCGATGGCCCCACTCAATGTCGTTGTCAACGGGGACATCCCGAACGATGGACGCTCCCGGTGGGATCACGGAACTGAGGGGGACCAAATTGTAGTTCCCGATACCGGCGGCCAATAGCGCCGAGTCGAAGGCCGCCAGCTTCGTGGGCCCGCTCCCAGTGCCCGAAGTGATGCGGATTTCCACCGGGTACCCCCTGGAACCCCTAGAGCGAACGGCGTCCTAGCATATACAACAGTACTGGTGGTGTCAATGTGACGGGTTCCCATTGACAGGCCCAGCCTCTGTGCGACAGTTCCGATGGTGGAGCTTGTCGCGCCAGGCTGAAAGCGAACCAGGTAGCGGCGCCCACGCCCACGGTGCGATGCGCCACTCCAGGCTCGAGCCACTTCGCCACTCCTCGAGGACGGCTCTGGTCCGGGAAGCGAGCTAAACCGGTGGTAATTGAGCAGCTGGTCCCGTAGGCGACCGTTCAAGCTCTCCGCCCGGTGCTCTTCCACGGACAGCCTGGGTCGATGGAGGCAGAGCCCGTGGTCAGGAAGCGGCACCAGCCGGACAAGGCAGGGGTAACGGAGTCAGGCAATTGCCCATCCACGGGCACTCGGGTGCTCCTCCATTGGCGCTCAGCCCGTTAAGGGTGACCACCACCTTCTCGGCGTCGATGGAGTAGTCCACAATTGCCAGGTGCGCCCTGCCATGCCCGTCGGCCACACCCAGCCGGTAGCCGACGGCCATGGTGCAGCGGTGCCGGGTCCTGGGCGGGCTGGCGACGGTGCCTGAGAGGCTCATGAACACCGCCGGCGGGGGCGGCGCCGCGCGGCCCCTGCCTGCAGGGTTGACCGCGAGAGCACTGCTCCGGCACCGCGCTGGTACCCGTGGGCAGATGACTGCAGCCCGAACGCTGGCTACCCGCCTTCCGGTGCACCGCGCAGTCTCGCCCACCCCCACGTGAAGTGAAAGAGCCGAAATATAGGCTTGTCGGTCATGCTCCAAGAAATCGTGCCACCCCACACCGGCCGCGCTTTTCCCGCGATGCGGGAGCTTCGACCGGCCTTCACTGACCGAGACGAGTTCGTCAAACAGGTCGATGAACTTCAGCGGCCAGAGGGCTAGCGACTAC
>JAKACE010000022.1 GCA_021821705.1 Actinomycetes bacterium
CAAGACCAGCGTTTCCCCCTCCATAGCCGCCATGGCCGCGTGTCACGAGGAGGGCAGGGTGCTGGTGCTCACGGTCGACCCGGCCCGCCGGCTGGCACAGGCGCTGGGGTTGGCATCCGCTCCGGGCCGGGCGCAGCGCGTGCCTCCCGAGGCCTTCGCCGAGGCGGGCGCTGCGCCGCACGGGGAGCTGTGGGCGGAGATGCTAGACACCAAGCAGAGCTGGGACCGCCTGGTGCGAAGGCACGCGCCGGACCCGCACACGGCTCAACGCATACTCGACAATCCCCTCTACCAGAACATCTCCGGGCGCTTCGTCCAGAGCCACGACTACATCGCGGTGGAGCGGCTCCACGAGCTCCACTCCGAGGGCAACTACGACCTGATCGTGGTGGACACCCCGCCTACCCGCAATGCCGTCGATTTCCTGCTGGCTCCCCAGCGCATGGCCGAGTTCTTCAGCTCGCGCCTGCTGCGCCTGCTCACGGTGCCCTACCGCAGCCGGTTCGTTGACGTGGCGGCCAAGCCCTTCTACTACGTGGCCGACCGAGTGCTGGGGTCCCAGTTCTTGGAGGATATTGCCGAGTTCTTCATTCTCTTCCAGACCCTCTCGGACGGTTTCGTCGCCCGTGCCCGCGAGGTCGAGCGCCTGCTGTCGGACCGCCGCACCAGCTTCCTCGTCGTCAGCACGCTCGAGACCGTGCCAGTGCACGAGGCCGAGGCCTTCATGGCCATGCTCCCCGCCAAGAGGCTCCAGCTCGGCGGTGTCGTCCTCAACAAGGTCCTCCCCTCCTACCTCATGCAGCCCCACCTGGGCGAGCGGGCAGAGCGGTTGTGCGACGAGGCCGCCGAACTGGCGGCCGGATTGTGCGGCGATGGCGGTCCGATGACGGACCAGGACCCGGTGATCGTCGAGAGGGTGCTGGCCGAGCTCGGCGCCAACTTCAACAACATCGCCGTCGTGGCCAGGCGGGAAGCAGGACAACGGACCGAGCTGGCTAGGAACGCGGTGATAATGGCGAGCGTGCCCGAGCTCGACGACGACGTCCACGACCTCGCCGGGGTCCTCCGCCTTGGCCGCCACGTCTGGTCCGGGGGAGTGCAATAGCCGGTGGCGACCCTCTCGGAGCTGCTGCGGGACCGCTCTCCCGTCCCGGACAAGGTGGTTGACCATCTCCAGCGCCTGATCGGCTCGTGGAGCATCCTGTCGGACCTTTCGTTCTCGGACCTGTTGTTGTTCGTGCCGGCGCACGGCGACGGCTGCCGCTTCCTGGTGGTGGGCCAGGTGAGGCCTACCACCAGCCAGACCCTGCACCTGGAGGATCTCCTGGGTCTGGAGGTAGGAGAGCAGGACCGGCCCCTGCTGTCGCGCGCCTGGAGCCTGGGCAGTGTCGTCGAGGGCGAGGTGCCAGTGGCGGCCAGGGGTGAGACGGCCAGGGTGGTGTGCATCCCCGTGCGCCTGGACGGCGAGGTCGTGGCGGTGATGACCAGGGAAGCGCCCCTGATAGTCGGGCGACGCCCGGGAGAGCTCGAGCGGGTCTACGTGAGCGTGTTCGACCGCATGGCTCGGATGGTGACCGCCGGTGAGTTCCCTTTCCCTGTCGACGAGCCTCTCTCCAGCGAGGCCCCTCGGGTGGGGGACGGGGTGATGACCCTCGACGGGTCCGCCCGGGTCGAGTTCGCCTCTCCCAATGCGGTGAACGCCATGCACCGGCTCGGCATCTACCGGGGCGTGCTGGGTGCCAGCCTGGAGGAGCTGGGCCTGGAGGACTCCCCGGTGCCCGCAGCCTTTGCCGAGCGTGTACCGCACTCGGAGGAGCTCGAGCTCGGCGAAGTGGCGGTTTTCATCCGCTGCATCCCACTGATCGACCAGTCACGCGTCGTCGGTGCCCTTGTCCTGGTGCGTGACGTCACCGACATCAGGCGCCGGGACCGCCTGCTGCTCGGCAAGGACGTCGCCATCCGCGAGGTCCACCACCGCGTGAAGAACAACCTTCAGACGATCTCGTCGCTACTGCGCCTGCAGGCGCGCCGCCTCCCCCGCGGCGACGCCCGTCACGCCCTGGAGGAGGCCGAACGCCGGGTGCGCAGCATCGCCGTCGTCCACGAGATCCTGTCCCGGGACACAACCGACGAGGTCGATTTCAACGAGATCCTGCCGTCACTGGCTCGCATGGCCGAGGACCTGTCCAGCACGGCAGCCCCCGTTCACGTGACCTGGTCGGGCGCGCCGGGGGAGATGGGCGCCCAGGTGGCGACGCCGCTGGCTGTCGCCCTGAACGAGCTCCTACAGAACGCCGTCGAGCATGCCTTCGTCGCGCCGGAGTACCTGGGCGGCGAGCGACGGGCCGAGGTCCATCTGGCGTTCGAGCGCCGGGGCGACGACCTCCATGTCGAGGTGAGGGACAACGGGATCGGCCTGCCCGAGGGCTTCTGCGTCGACGAGACCCCGAGCCTGGGCCTGTCGATCGTGAGGGGACTGGTGAACAGCCAGCTCGGTGGTCACATCCGCATGAGCGAGGACAACGGGACCGTCGTCAACCTGGTGGTGCGGGCCAGCCATTCCGACCGCGACGACCTGGCCCGTATCTGAGCTGCGCAGCCGCTCGCCGAATTCGGGTGAGGCCAGGCCGCACCGCCGTGGTGTGGCCAGCGCAGCACCAACACCCTCAGCCGGCGCGTCGGGGGGAGCGGTCCGTGGCCCGCCACCAGGTCTCCGGGGTGCTCAGCCGGCCCGGCGCTGGCGGGCAAGCCAGACTTTGCGAAGCTTGCGACGCTCCTCCTCGGTGGTACCACCCCAGATGCCCGACTCCTGGTTGGTGGCCAAGGCGAACTCCAGGCAGCTACTACGGGCGTCACAGGTGTTGCACACCGCCTTGGCGTTGACGATCTGCTCGACCGCCGGCCCGGTGCTGCCAACGGGGAAGAACAGGTCGGGATCGGTGTCCCGGCATGCCGCTCGCTCTCGCCAGTCCTCTACGTCCCACTCGATGGTCCGGGTCCAAGTCAGGGCCACTAAGTCATCCTCCTGGCGAGCCACAAGCATTCGACCGGGGGCCTCGGTCCAGCAACAGTGCTGCTGCTTGTGAAAGTCTTCACGTGTCAGCGGTACGAACCACGACGGGGTCGAAGTCGTGCGTAGAGGCAGTATAGCCCCCACCTGCCGGACCGCAAGGGCTTCTTGCGCGTTCAGCCCGTCCCGCCCTGCACGCACAATTAGGTGTGGCGCAATTCACACAATACTCACCAGACTGCGCTTCGGCGGCCCTGGTGAGGATTACTGGTCGGCACCGGCCTGGGAGGGCGCCCGCCAGGGCCGTACGAGCGCGAGAGCCCGGTCCTGCCAGCTGAACACGATTTGGCGCGATTCGCCCACATAATCGCCGTCGAGCTGATAGGGGACCGGCCGGTCGGACCTGATGCATAGCCCCGGAAGTTCGCGCCAGGCGCGCACGTGCGGGCTGCTCCTGTCTTCCAATCCCCGACCCAGGGCCTGGCCCACCACTCTGGCCAGCGTTGGGGCACCGAGGTCGTCCATGGCCATGACCCCGAGCGCCCCCTCGAGGGAGGTCCCTGCCAGGATCTGCACCGGCCGGCGCCCGAAGAACGTATATGGCGCCGTGTTGAGGCAAATAGCGAAGCGGGCGCGGTGGTTTTCGCCGGTTGGAAGCTCGACGTCGAACTCATCGGCATGAGGACCGTAGTCACGCAGCAGTGCCACAAGGGCGGCGGCGACGAATACAGCCGGCCCGGCATAGCGTTTGAGCCGCGCCATCTTTTCGACTCGGGCTACGACCGCGGCGTCGAAGCCGACACCAGCGTGAAAAAGGAAGTACCGGGAATTGGCCTGGCCCAGCCCCACCCGCCTCGCCGGGGGCCCCAGGCATTCGAGTAGCTGGGTGGTGGCATCTATCGGGTCGTTGGCCATGCCTATGCTCCGGGCGAACACGTTGGTCGAGCCCCCCGGGAGCACGGCCAAGGCGGTGGGCGAGCCGGCCAGGCCGTTGGCGGCCTCGTTGAGGGTGCCGTCGCCACCGAGGACCACCACGGCGTCCACCGCAGCCGCCGCCGCGCCCTGAGCTATACGGGCGGCGTGGCCCCGGCGGTTGGTCTCGCGCAGGACCACCTCGTGCTGCGCTGACAACGCCTTCTGTATGACGACCCGGGCCCGGGGGGTCACCGAGGAAGCAGAAGTGTTGACCAGCAGCACCAGCCGCATCAGCGGGCAGGCGCCTCCGCTGCGGAGCGCAGTTGGGCGACGCTGCGCGCCAGCAGGCGCGAGACGTGCATCTGGGAGATGCCCAGCCTGGTGGCTATCTCCGACTGGGTCAGGCCCTCGAAGAAGCGCAGGTGCAGGATCAGCCGCTCCCTCGGCGGCAGCTGGGCCAGCAGCGGCGACAGCGTCGCCCTGCTCTCGGCGTCCTCCAGGGAGGGATCCTCCTCGCCCAAACGCATGGCCAGGGTCTCGCCCTCGTCGTTGCCCGTCGGGGCGTCGAGCGAGGTCGAGCGGTAGGCCTGCCCTGCTTCGAGCGCCTCGAGGACCTCCTCTTCGGAGACCTTGACCTCGGTGGCCAGTTCGGAGATGGTGGGGGAGCGCCCCAGCTCCTGGCCAAGGGTGGCCACCACCTTGCCCAACCTCAGGTAGAGCTCCTGCATGCGCCGGGGTGCCCGGATGGCCCAGCCCTTGTCCCGGAAGTGGCGCTTCAGCTCGCCGACGATCGTGTGGGTCGCGTAGGTGGAGAACTCGACGCCCCGCTCGGGGTCGAAGCGGTCCACGGCCTTGATGAGGCCGAGCGAAGCCACTTGGACGAGGTCGTCGAGGGCTTCACCTCTGTTGGCGAACCTGCGGGCCAGGTACTCGGCCAGCCCCAGATGGGCGGCCACCAGTTGCTCTCGCAACGACGCCTCGCGGCTGGCGGCATAGGCCACGAACTGCTCACGCAACTCCTGTCGCCTGGTAGGTTCCAGGCTCACAGGGCGCCCCCCTGCGCCTCGCTGCCGACCTCTTCGCCGCCGACCTCTTCGCTGCCGCCCTCATCGCTGCCGACCTCGCCGGGCCGCTGGTGCAGCCGCTTGACCAGCTCGAAATGCGGCCCTTCCGCCCCGTCCTTCAGGAAGTGCTCGTCGACGAGGGCGTCCAGGATGACCTCCGAGAGCTCCGACAGGTGTACCGGGGTGGGGGTGGAGAAGCGGCCCTCGCCTCGCACGGTCAGCGCGCCCTGCCCCAACAGGAAACGCACATCCAGGATCCCGTCACGACCCGTGCTGCCCGTCATGCCGAAACAGATTTCGTCGATGGCCAGTCGCAGGTCCTCCACTTGGTCGAAGGTGAACCCGAGGCGGCTGGCCAGGCCGGCCGCCGTGACCCTTGCCAGTCCCAGGAACTCGGGCTTGGCGGGGACAGCCAAGCGCACCTCGTCTTCATTGCCCACTCGACGTGGCTCCTCTCCCGGATCGCCTGCTCACTTCGGCCCCTCGGGGCGCTGCGCCGCCAGCCGTGCCGGGCCGCAGGCGTAGGGCCACGTTAGCCGGGGTGGGGCCTTTGCGGGGGGGCGGGGGTGTCCCCGAGGGCAGGAGCGGGCGTACGGCGGTCGGCTCAGATCAGCGGCCAGGGATAGGGGAACTCGCCCGTCGGGGCCGGGTAAAGCCGCCTGCGGCACAGGCCGCGCGCCCGGTGGACGACGGCCCTCACCTCCTCGTCGTCCAGCAACAACTCGAGGCCGGCCGGGAGCTCGCCCCTGCTCAGAGGGGTCAGGTCCTCGATCAGCTCCGGCTCGATGGCCTCGCCGGCGAAGTCCCATATGACCGTGCGGAGCTTGGGAGCGGCATGAAAACAGACGCCGTGGTCGATGCCCCAGATGCGGCCGCCCGGCCCGTGCAGGCAGTGGCCCGCCTTGCGGTCGGCGTTGTTGGCCACCACGTCGAACAAGGCCATCCGGCGAAGGGCGGCATGCGTGGCAGGGTCTTCGAGGAGGGTGAAGTAGTGCTGCTCGAAGTCCGCTTCTACCCAGAGCTGCACCGAGCCCGCTCCGAGGGGCCCGTCACGGCGGCTCACAGTCGGCGGTACGAGGTGCCATCCCAGGTGCTCCGACAGTTCGTAGGCTGCCACTTCCCGCCGCCAGAGCCCAGCGGGGAAGTCCCACAGTGGGCGCTCGCCCGCCTCGGGCTTGTACACGGCCAAAAGCTCGGAGGCGCCCGGGCCCTCGCCCGGACCGGGAGGTCCTGGCTCCACCTCGACCAGGAAGGTCGCGTTCGAGCTCCACGGCAGGCGGCCCCGCAGTTGCAGCGGGGCATTGCACAAGCGCTCGGCCAGTGCGGCCATCCCACCGTCGGGCTGGCCCCTGTGGTCCTCGGGGTGGATGCTCACGGTGCTCGCCGGGGCCGTGGGGGCGGCCTCACAGGGCCGGTGCGCGGTGCCCGTTCGTCTTGGGGCAGGAGTGGTCCTCGCCCAGGGGATAGCCGCAGAGCGGGCAAGGCGGCCGCCCGGCGACAAGCAGTTGGCGACCCCGGCGCACCAACCCGGCGGCCTGGGCGCGGGTGATGACCAGGCGGGCCACACCAGGCCCTTCGGCCCGGGGGCCCGAGAAGAACTCATCGAGGCCGGGGCCCACGTCGGAGGCGGCCTCCTCCTCGCCGCCACCCTGCGCCTCTTCAGCGGCCGACATCTCGCGTGCCACCATGACCACCCGGTCCCTCCCCGGGTCGTAGGCGAGCTGGATGCTCCCTACCGCCCACTCTGCCTGCGCCGGCTCCTCGAGCTCCATCTCGGTGTCTGCCGGCCCCTCGCCGGGCGCGGCGAGGTCGGCGAGCACCTCGCTGAGCCCGCCGGCCAAGAACACCACCTGCGCCTTTTCCAGCTTGAGCGAGACGACCTGTCCGGGGTCGCCCGCCTGGAGGTAGAACACCCGCTGGCCGGGAGGCCCGACCGCTCCGACGGTGGCCCTCGCCGGGTCCTGGAGATCGAAAGAGCGGCTCAGTGTGGTCTCCTCGCAGCGCGCCCTGCCCGTGGGGAGGGGGCGGGTGGTGGGGGCGGCGGCGCCCAGTTGGCGAACATCACCGTGGGCCCGGTCGGGCTGTAACTTATGGCGCTCACGGATGCCGGTCCCACCACCAGGCGCTGGAAGAGGTCCAGGTGCATGCCCATGGCGTCCGCCAGCACGGACTTGATCGGGTCGGCGTGCGAGACGGCCACGACGGTTTGGCCGGCATGGCGCTCCAACAGGCCGCGCACGGTGGCCACGGCTCGGGCCTGCATGCCGGCCAGGGTCTCGCCCCCGGGGAAGCGGAACCCGCTCGGGTGGTGGACGACGGTCGACCACTCCGCCTTGCGGCTGAGGTCGGCCAGCTTGCCCCCTGCCCATTCGCCGGTGTCGCAGTCGGCCAGCCCGGCCGCCTCGGTTACTTCGAGGTCCAAGGCGGCGGCGACGACGGCCGCGGTCTCCTGTGCCCGGCGCATCGGCGATGCGTACACGGCCTGCATGGGCGGCAGCGACGGGCGCCAGGCCCGTATGTGCCCGCCCGCCTGCTCGGCCTGCTCACGGCCCGTGCTCGTCAGCGACGGGCCTGGCCCTGCCTCGGGGAGCTCCTTGCCCGTGGTCGGCGTGACGCCGTGGCGGACGAGCACGAGGACAGTGGGGGGCGCAGTTTTCTGTCTCATTGGCATTTCCCGCCAAAGTTAGCTCCCGTGTGCTGGTAGCGGGACTGGCGGTAGGGTCCTCGCCATGTCCGAAGGGGCCTTGACCCGCCTCCAGCGAGAGATAACCGGCTGTCGCCTGTGCCCCCGCTTGGTGGAATGGCGCGAGCAGGTGGCGGCGGTAAAACGGGCTTCGTTCGCAGGAGAGGAGTACTGGGGCCGGCCGGTGCCCGCCTTCGGTGACGCCCGGGCCACGCTGGTGGTGGTCGGCCTGGCGCCGGCGGCTCACGGCGGCAACCGCACCGGGCGCATGTTCACCGGCGACCGCTCGGGCGACTGGCTCTGGGCGGCGCTGTGGAAAGCCGGCCTGGCCAACCAGCCCGTCAGCCGGGACAGGGCGGACGGTTTAAAGGTGTCCGGCGCCTGGGTGACGGCGGTGGTGCGCTGCGCCCCGCCGGCCAACCGCCCCACCACAGAGGAGCGCGACACCTGTGCCCGGTACCTCGCCCGTGAGCTCGAGCTGCTGGAGGATGCCCGTGCCTTCCTGGCGCTCGGGAGCTTCGCGTACGAGTCCTTGTGCCGCCTGACGGGCACCCGTCCCCGGCCGCACTTCTCCCACGGGCTGCAGGCACGACTGGCTGACGGCCGGTGGGTGGTCTGCTCCTACCACCCGAGCCAGCAGAACACCTTCACGGGCCGTTTGACCCGCGAGATGCTCGACGATGCGCTGGCAGCGGCCGTGGCGCTCGCCAAAGAGGCATGAAGCGCTCTCAGCTGCGCTGCACGAGCCTGCCGACCTCAGGCCCGCTCAATGGCACGCTGAACCAGAACACGGTCGTACCTGCCTCCGAGCGCAAGCCGATCTCGCCGCCGTGGGCTACGAGCAGCGCCCGGCACAGGTACAGGCCGAGCCCCGTGCCGAACGAGGTGTCCGCCCGAGCGTAGGGCTCCAGCAGGGCCGCCGCCTCGCCGATGTCCAGCTCACGGCCCTGCACGGACGCCCGTACGAGCGCGCTGGCCCCGGTACGGGAGACCTCCACCAGCACCGGCCGGTCGCCTGCCAGGCGACAGGCGTGCTCGAGCACCCCTCCCACCGCCTGCTCCAGCCGTGACCCGTCGGCGACGACCTCGACGTCCTCGCCAGGGGCCAGCTCGATGTTGGTGGCCCGGACGGAAGCCATGACCTCACTGACCAGCCTGCGCAACTCGACGACGGCGACCATGAGCCTCAACTGGCCCCTTGCGACCGCGCCGGCGTCAAGGGCGTCCCTGGCCACTCGCTCCAGGTGGGCCACCTGGCGGCGGATCGCCGCCAGGGCCTCGGTCCTCACTTCGGCTGGGGCCTCGTTGCCGGCGAGCAGGTCGGCCCACCCCCGGATGACGGCCAGCGGAGTGCGGAACTCGTGGGCGATGAGAGTGAGGAAGCGGTCCCGGTTGCCGGGGTCGAGGGGCGCACCCCCGGCCAGACGGGCCTCACCCCCCTCGCAGAACAGGTCGACCCATTCGAGCACGACCTGCGTGCTCACGCCGAGGCCCTGTGCGACCTGGGCGACTGAGGCACCGCGCAGGACGGACAGGGCCGCCTCGACCCGCCCGTCAGTGCCGGGCACCTACCGCCCCCAGGTCTGGGCGCCAGGAGAGCCGGTGCCCTCAGGCTTCGGGCGCAATGGCACGTTCCCAGCCCGGTGGCAGGTGGGGGACGACGTCCTTGTCCCAACTGAAGACCAGTGGCGTGGGGTAGTCGACCGGCCGCACAAGCAGGAAGGTGTACGACTCCTGCCAGTTGCCCCGGGCCGGGCCGGCATAGCCGGCTCCTGCGACGCAGTCGGTGCAGCCGGTACCCGCCCATTCGCCGAGCAATTCGTCGCGGTGCCCCCAACAGCCCTGTGCTGTCGGGCCGGTGCAGGCGCCGTTCCATGTCCCGCCCCGGCCACCCCAACCGTCGTCGTAGAACCAGCCGAACACGGCCGCCGCCGCGTTGACCGAGTCACCGGCCCAGGCACCCCCGAAGGCGTAGAGGCCCCCTCCCGGTGGCGCCCAGACCCGTACCGCCCCGTAGCTCTGCTGGAAGGTGGGGTCGCCACCCTGCCTGGCGGCGTCGGTGGCCTCGGCGCTCAGGTAGGGCGACAGTCCGGCGAGGGGCGGGACGCCCCGGGATATGCGCTCCAGGTTGACCAGCACGAACATCTGCCGTGTGGCGCTCAACAGGCCGTAGTCGTTCGGCAGCACGAAGGGCCGCCTCTTTTCCGAAAGCTGGGCGGCATCGATGCTTTTCAGGTACAGGGCGGTGCACGCGGCCGAGGCGTTGTAGCCGAAGGCGCCGGTGGGGTGGCATGGAGATGGGCAGACCGTCCCCTTTGCCCCGATGGCGCACTGGCCCGTGCTGTAGCCGAGCAGGGGCGGTGCCTGGTTGGCAGCCGGGTTGGTAAGAGCCGACGCTGTACCGGTGCGCTCAACGGCGGGCCCGGCGGGTGTTGCGCCCGGACCGGCCCGAAGCGGACCAGGACTGGTGAGCACGGGCCTGTAACCCGAGGGCATGGCCCCGGGACCGGTGGGTACGGTCGCCCCTCCCGGGAGGGGCCCGGCCGAGGCATGGGAGGCCGCCCCCGTCGAGCAGAGGCCGAGAACGATCAGCAGGCTTGCCGCGAGCGCCCCCCGGCGCCGGTCCCGTGCCACTTGCCCAATGGTAACAGCGCCCCCAGAGCCGGCGCCCGGCCGGTCCCGAACCGGCAACGGGCGCAGGGCGGCTGCGGGTGCGCACCGAGGGCGCAGATACAGCCATGCCCTCGTGTGGCCGAGCCCATCAGGGAGCTCGACGCTCACCAGGCGGCTATTGCCCGGTGGCTATGCCCGGCAGCAGGAGCCCCTGTCGGCCGCCAGCGAGCAGA
The DNA here is from genome assembly GCA_021821705.1 of Actinomycetes bacterium. Taxonomy (GTDB): domain Bacteria; phylum Actinomycetota; class Acidimicrobiia; order Acidimicrobiales; family Palsa-688; genus JAJZMF01. Next base: position 10,519 of record JAKACE010000022.1, read on the forward strand.
GGGCACCCATGCCCACGGTCACGACCGCTACGGACGGCCACGCCCCGATCCTTCTGGCCAGAGGGTGGGACAGGCCCATGGCGCCGCCGTACGCGCCGGTGAGCAGGAGTGCCCGTGGCGCCCCCCGGCGTGCCCAACGTGGGAGGCACAGCAGGCCGGCCGCCGCCCATATCGAACCGCCGAGCCGGCGATTGTGCGTGTAGCGGGCGGTGGCGAAGCCTCCGACGAGACCGATGGCGCTGACGAGGGCGGTAGGCGGACGGGACATGTGCTCACGATAGCGGCGCGCCCAGCACCTGCACGGCACCACGCCTGCACGGCACCACGCCTGCACGGCACCCAATGGCCCTCCTGTCGGCACCGCGGCCATCTTTGGGCCGGGCCAGGCACATTCCTCTTCATTGGCCATGCTAATTCCTCTTCGCCGTGGACCAGTCGAGGGACGGCGACGGGTGCGCGTAGGCCAGGTGAGGAGATTATTCGGGGAAGTCACCGGGAATTGCGCCATTGCCACGGATGCATCCCACTGCGGTATCCCATTCGGGCGTTGCACCCGGGCGGCCGTCCCGGGTCAGAGCTGGATGAGCCCGGCGTTGGTTGCCTGGAACCCACAGGCGTCCAAGTAAAACCCTCGCAGGTGGTCCTCGAAGTCGACGTGAAGCCATTCGCAGCCCGCCGCCCCAGCTTCTCGCGCTGCTCGGGCCACCAGCTCGGTGCCGATACCAGCCCGGCGGGCCGAGGCGGCTACGACGGTATCGAGCACGAAGGCGTGCACGCCGCCATCCCAGGCCACGTTCACGAACCCGACCAGCTCGCCACAGCGGCGGGCGCACACCCACCCCAAACTGTGACGGTCGAGCTGGGTGCGCCAGTCGATGTCGAGCAGCGAATGCTCGAAGCCCTCGGCGTGGAGGCGGTTGACCACGGCGTTGTCGACCTCGCCGCGCCATTCGTAGACGACATCGCTGTCAGGAGGCATGGCCTCCATCCTCCCCTCCGTCGACCAGGTGGCCGCCGAAGGTAGCCCCCGTCACCGTTGCAGCGGCAATCGGCTACCGAGGCTCGGCCACCAACTCCACCTCGAAGCCGTCGGTGTTCTCCAGGTAGCCGGCGTAGTGCTCCGGACCGCCGGCGTGGGGACGGCGATCGGGGAACAGTAGCGTCCAGCCGTGCCGAGCCCCCTTGGCCACCAGTCGGTCCACGTCTCGCTCGTAGCCTGCGTGGAAAGCGAGATGGTTGAGCCCGGGGCCGTTGCGGCCCGGTAGAGACCGATGGGACTGTGGCCCGTTTGTGGCCTGCGGCTGGCTCCCCGGCCGCCGGGGAGGCGCAGAGGAAGCCGTTTACCCCCTCTTAGCAGCTAGTTTGTGCGTGCGCGTGCCCCCGGGAGGATTCGAACCTCCGCACCCGGCTCCGGAGGCCGGTGCTCTATCCCCTGAGCTACGAGGGCTGCTCGACCAGCATAGTGCCGTGCCCGGGTAGGTCAGGAGGCCGGGTCTGCGCACCGGGCCCGGGTGCCGGCCGGCGCCACCGG
>JAKACE010000023.1 GCA_021821705.1 Actinomycetes bacterium
GCGGGGCCCTCGCCCCGGCCAGTACCTGCGCTCTCAGGCTGGCCAGGGTGATGTCGGCCAAGCGCCCCATCAGCTCTGACCAGAGCCCCGGGTCGGACCACATGAGCGCCTTGGTGGTGGCGTAGTCACGCGACGGCCCTCCCTCCACCAGGTAGCTGGCCAGGGTGAACGGGCCGCCCGCGAACCCGATGAGCGGTACGTCCAGTTCGGCGACCAGGATCTTGACCGTCTCCTCCACGAACGGCGTGGGCACCTGCCTGAGCCGGTCCAGGTCGGCCCGGCCCCTGAAGGGCCGCTCGACGACGGGGCCGGTGCCAGGGGCGACGTCGACACCGAAATCGACGACCGGCACCACGATGTCGGAGAACAAGACGGCGGCGTCCACTCCGTAGCGGCGAACGGGCTGGAGGGTCAGCTCGGCCGCCAGGTCGGGACGGCGGATGGCTTCGAGGATGCTCCCCGGGCCACGTTTGGCCCGGTACTCGGGCAAGGACCTGCCGGCCTGGCGCATGAACCAGACGGGCGTATGCGCTACGGGGCGGCCGAGGCAGGCGGCGAGGAAAGGCGGCAGGTCGGCGCGCACGCGACCACGCTAACCGGGGAGCGCCTTGCGGGGCGTCCGGCGGCCTAGCAAAGTGGTCCGTTCGGGCACTTTATGGCTCATCCTGACCTACCCGCCGAGCAGAGCTTCCTGGACAGGGCGTACGACCGCCTGGAGGTGCTGCGCGCCGACACGCAGGCGCAGCTGAAGGAAGCGTTCAGTGAACGCGGTGGTACGTTCCAGTCCTTCACCGAGCGCGATATCCGCGTCCGCAGCAGCCTGACCCGCCTCGAGAAGCTCCAGCTCGGCCGGGAGGCGCTCATCTTCGGCCGCATAGACAGGGTGCCTGGTCATGCGGCGAGCCTCCCCGGTGACGGAGCACCACCGGCCCAGGGCCCGCCACCGGCCCAGGGCCCGCCAGCAGCCCAGGGTGCGCCAGCAGCCCAGGGCCCGCCACCAGGTGCCCCCCCGGCCCGGGACGGTGCCGTGGAAAGCTTCCGGATCGGGCGGTTGGCGATCTCCGACGAGGAGCACGAGCCGCTGGTGGTCGACTGGCGGGCACCCGTGGCCGAGCCGTTCTACAGGGCGACCGGCGCCTACCCCATGGGCCTGCAGCGCCGCCGCCACTTCCTCACCCAGGGCCGGCGGATAACCGATCTCGAGGACGAGGTCTTCACCGAGGACGGAGCTGACGGCGCGGTCAGGGCGACCGGGCTCAGCGGCCCGGGGGTACTGATGGCTGCCCTGGCCCGGGCGCACACGGGCCGGATGCGTGACATCGTCGCCACCGTCCAGGCGGAACAGGACGAGGTGATCAGGGCGCCACTGCCCGGGGCGCTGGTGGTCCAGGGCGGCCCGGGCACAGGCAAGACCGCCGTAGCCCTGCACCGCGCCGCATACCTGCTCTACACCCATCGCTTTCCCCTCGAGGGCCAGGGTGTCCTGGTGGTCGGGCCAAACCCCACCTTTCTGCGTTACATCGACCAGGTGCTCCCGTCTCTCGGTGAGACCGGGGCCGAGCTGTCCACGGCCAACGGGCTGTACAGGCGCACACGCCCCAGCGTGCCCGAGCCTGCTCACATCGCCCACCTGAAAGGCGACCCCCGCATGGCTCAGCTCCTGCGCCGGGCCGTCCGCCAGCGCCAACGCCCGTTGCGCCGGCCGGTGCGGATCCCCTACGGGCGGATGGTGCTGACCGTCACGCCCGAGATGTCCGAGGACCTCGTCGCCCATGCCCGGCGGCGCTCCGGACCTCACAACGCGCGCCGCCGGGCGCTGGAGGCACGCCTGTGGCAGTACCTGGCGGCCGAGGTCGAGCGTATGGGACGCCGCTCCGGGGATCCCGGCGGCCGTGGCGCCCCCGTGACCGGGGAGGCAGGTCAGGACCAGGGGCAGGCCGTGGGAGTGGACGCAGCGGAGCTGGCAGCCCAGCTGCGACGGCGCCCCGAGGTCCAGGAGATGCTCGAGCGCATGTGGCCCCGTCTGAGCGCCGAGGAACTGCTGCACGACCTCTTCGGGGCCCCGGCCCTGGTGATGGCGGCCGCCAGGGGCCTGCTGAGCAGCGAGGAGGCGGCAGCCCTGGTGCGCGAGCGCAGCGCCAGGGTCGCCGAGGTGGGCTGGACGGCCGCCGACATAGCCCTGCTCGACGAGGCCAACTGGCTGTTGGGGCCCCGCAGGAGCGGTACCGAGGCGGCGTCGGTGCGCGAGTACGGGCACATCGTCGTGGACGAGGCACAGGACCTGACTCCGATGCAGCTGCGCATGGTCGGGCGCCGGTCTCTGTCAGGTTCGCTCACCCTGGTGGGCGATGTGGCCCAGGCCACGGGGCCGTGGGCACCGGCCACATGGGACGAGGTGGTGGCCCACCTGCCGGTGCGACGCCACTGGCGGCTGGTGGGGCTCACCGTCAGCTACCGGGCCCCCGCCGAGGTAATGCGGGTGGCGGCCCACGTCCTGCGGGCCGCCCTGCCCTCCAGCCAGCCCCCCGAGCCTGTGCGCGACACGGGAGAACAGCCTCGGGTCGTGCATGCCGCTGGGCGGCGCCTGGCCGAGGTGGTGGCGGTCACGGCGCTGGAGGAGGTGCGGGCCGTGTCCGCCGACGGGACGGGCGAGGACGGCAGCGTGGGCGTGCTCGCACCGGCGGCGTTTGTGGACGAGGTGGCGGCCGCCCTGGAGGCTCACAACCTGTTCGCCGGTAGGGCCGGTGCCGGGGCGCTCGACACCCAGGTGACCCTGCTGGCGCTCGAGGACGCCAAGGGCCTCGAGTTCGACGCCGTGGTGGTGGTCGAGCCCGCCGCCGTGGTCGAGCTGCCCCAGGGCATGAGAGCCCTCTACGTAGCCCTGACCCGATGCACCCGCCGCCTGGCTGTCGTGCACGACAGGCCGTTGCCCGGCCCCCTGGCCGAGGCCCTCATCGACTAGTCCTAGTGCCTGCTCAGAAGAAGTCCGGCATCCACGGCGTTGGCCCAGCGAAGGCCGCCGTGAGGGCAGCGGCATAGGGCCCGTCGTCGCTCAGCGCTCCCAGGACGACCAGGTCGGCGGGGCTCGCCATCCCCGTGAACAGGGCGGAGAGGGCACCGATGGGCAGCGGTGGGCCGTTGTGCCCCGGTGCCCGGCAGCGGGCCGGCAATGGTGCCACCCGGGCCCTGCCGCCTGAGATGCTCACAAGCCAGGGCCCCGCGTTGTCGGGGAAGACGGGGTCCTCGACGGCTATCACCAGCTCCACCTCGCCCGTGCCGTAGCCCCGACCGGCCAGGGCGCCGGGCACGTCGAGCAGGCGGGTCATCCACCGGCGTGCCTCGCACCCGAGGTCGAGGCCTCCGGTGGCGAGGGCGGCGCCGAGTGGCCCGACTGTCGGAGGGCCCCACCAGGCCAGCTCGAAGGCGGACCGCTCGAAGCGGCGGAAGTACCCGAGCAGGGCTGTGAGGGCGCCAGGGGTCGTGGCCACCAGGTGCTTGCAGCTGACGCGGTAGCCCGGCCCGGAGGTCTGCTCGCTGTAGTAGCTGGCATAGCCGTCCACACCCTGGTCGCCCGGGACCACGACCGTGCGCTGGTTGACGCCCTCCCCGCTGTGAGCCAGAGCGTGGTTGCGCCAGTAGGCGGCCGAGGCCGAATGGACGGGCCCGGGGTGGACCGAGATGTAGCGCTCGTGGCAGGCCATCACGGCTCCGATGTCAGCGTCCTGCATCGCTCGGGGCCACGGCGCCCCTGGGGCCGGCTTGCTCGCAGGCAGATCGCTCAGGGGTGCCACGAACCGGGGCCGTAGGCCGCCGAACTCATAACCGAGATGGCGGTAGAGGGCGGCGTTGGCCGGGTAGAGGGCGCTGAGGAGGCGACCGCGGTCGCGCTCACGGCGCAGCAACTGTGCCACCAACCGACGGGCCAGTCCGCGACCGCGGTGTTCGGGCAGTACGGCCACACCGGCCACACCGGCGCAGGGGACGGCCCGGCCCCCGAACCACTGGTCGAAGTCGATGGCCGTGGCGACGGCGACGACATCGTGGCCGTCGTAGGCGCAGAGCTTGCCCTCGAGGCTGGTTCCCTCCGGGCGGGCCTCGAAGTTGAAAGCAAGCGCTTCGGTCCGGGCGATGCCGTCGACGTCGCGCTCGACGGGAGGGCGGATCTCGGGCACTCCGACACGCTACTGCCAGTCCCGGCGGCCTCAGTGCCCCTGGTCGCGTCGGGCCTGGTGGTTGTCGCTAGAGGCCCGGTAGTTGTCGAGCAGGTGCCCGACGAGGCGGACCGCCACCCAGGAGATGAGGACCGCGGCCGCCAGGTGCCCGCCGGCCGTGTCGGTCGAGTCGGACCCGTTCAGGATGTTGCCAAGAGTGGGGGCCGACAAGGCCAGAGCGAGAAGCACGAAGACAGCGGGGCGCATGGTCGGGTTCTTCATGGTGCCTTCACCCGGCCAGCCGGGCGCACAGGGCACCGGCCCACACGGCGGCGGTGGCCGGCCGGCCGTCGAGCATTCCGACCGGCACGCGGCAGCGCAGCGCCGAAGCGGGCGTCATGGTGCCGTCCAGGTCGACCAGCGCCAGCGCGTCCAGGCCCCCGAGGGCCTCCGACCACGCATCGATGTCCTCGGGCTTGTGGGCGGCATCGGCCACACCCCAGCAGGCCACCGGCTCCAGGGCATGCAGCACTTCGGCCGCCCACTCGTTGCCGGCGGGCCGGACAGGAGCCTCGATGGCCACGACGGCCGGGTGCGAGCGCCACCTCCAGCCGCGGCGCTGTTCGGCCGCAGACTCGGGCCCTGTGATGACGGCCGTCCTCTGGCGCCACACGTTGCGCTGGGTGGCGAGCGTTACCGCGTCCGGCGGGGCCCCGACCCTTTCGGCGAGGGCCCTGGCCACGCCCAGCACCTCCGCCTTGGGACCGACCACGGCCAGGACGCTGGTTGCCTGGCGCGGCAGGGGGGCCGGGGGGGCCAGGATGTGCTCGAGCGTGCGCCGGAGCTCCGTCTCGAGCTGCTGCAGTGTCGTCGCGCCGGACACGGCTTCGCATGCGGGACCGGGCAGGCCGAGCTGGTGCAGGGCGACGGCGGCGGGTGCGAGAGGGCCTCGGGGGGCCGCAAGGGCGGCACCGGCCGGGCTGGTGGTCGGCAGCGTGGCGTTCTGTGGGTCGGCGGCACCGGACGCCAGAGCGGCACCGGACGCCGGCGTGGCCCCCGAGGGGTTGGCGGCGCCGTCCGGGTTGGCGGCCAGGTCGAGGACCGGCCCTTGCGCCGGGCTGGCTCCAACAGCGGATCCGGCCGCCGGTGCAGGGACGGGCTGGTCCCCCCGGTCGGCCAGGTCGGCCAGGATGGCCTGGGCATGATGGGCGCCCTGCTCGCCGGCGGCGGTGAGGCCAACGGCCTTGTCAGGGGCGAACTCGCCGGCACCGTCCGCCACGAGGCCCGAACGCCGCGCTATCTGCTCGAGCACTGCGGCGAAGTCCGGGGGTGGGGCGGCGCTGGCGCCATCGCGGCTTGGTGCCGGTCCTGAGGGGAAGACCGGTGCCGGCCTGGTGGCGGCGAACGAGGCGGCCGCGCCCGGGGGCCCCTGGGCGACAGGAGGCCGGGAGAAACGCAGGCGTGACGGCCCGGCGTTGAGCTCCTCGGCAAGGTCCAGGACCGAGGACGGGCCGTTCTGGGCCATCTCCGCCAGCAGTTCCGCCAGGGCGTCGTCGCGGGCCGAGCCCTCTGTGCTCGAGGCCTCCTCGCGGGCCAGCAGGTCCGCCAGCGTCGTGGGTCGAGGACCGTCCCTCTCCGTTCTCACCGGCGGGGCCCCGCGGACAGCGGCGAGCGCCGCCACCGGCGTCACCGCACCGATGGCCTGAGCCGCCCCGGCGCCCGTGGCTGGGGCCGGCGTCGCCACGGGCCCAGCCGCATGGGGGGTGGCATGGGAGGTGGCAGTGTCGAGCTCCACCTCAACTTCGACGTGCTCACGGGCGAAGAAGCCGGCTACGCCGCCCCGCCTGACCTTGGTGGCGCCAACCACCCGCGGCTTGGGGCCGACTGCTTCCCGAGCCGCCTGGACTGCGTCGTCCAGGGTCTGGCCTTCAAACCGACGCGTGCTCAAGGCTTACCACTCCTCGGGTTTCGAGGCGGAGCTGCGAACCCAGTTCCGCATAGGAGAGTACGGGCAGGCGCGGCGCGGCTGTCCTGGACAGTTTGCGCAGGGCCTGGCGCAGGGGTGCGGCGCAGACGAGTACCGGCATGTCGCCCTCGGCTTCGGCCTCGCGGGCGCGGTGGGCGATGGCCAGGGTCAGGGCTTCGGCCTTGTCGGGGGCCAGTGCCAGGAACGAGCCATTGTCACCGGAGCGCAGGGTCTCACTCAGCTGCTGTTCGAGCAGGGGGTCGATCGTGATCACGGGCAGGGCACCGTCCGTGGCCAGGGCGGCCGAGAGGACCGGGCCCAGGGCCTGGCGGCAGCCCTCGACCAGGGCCTCGGGGTCGCGGGTGGTGCGGACCTTCTCGGTGAGGACCTCGAATATCTTCGACAGGTTGCGGATCGAGACGCCCTCGTCGAGCAGGTCCCGCAGCACCCGTTGCACCTCGGCCAGGGTCACCTGGGCCGAGCCGAGCTCGTCCACCACCGTAGGGTCGCTGCGCTTGGCCATCTCCACCAGGTCCTTTGTGGACGAACGGGAAAGCAGCTTGCCTGCGTTCTGTTTGACGACCTCGGCCAGGTGGGTGGTGATCACGGAGGCCGGGTCGACCACGGTGGCGCCCATGCGCTCGGCCTGTGCCCGGGCCGACACCGGTGCCCACTTGGCATCGAGGCCGAAGACCGGCTCTTTTGTCGGAGTGCCCGGCAGGGAGCCGAGCATGTCTCCGATGGCCAGGACATGGCCGGGCAGGGCACTGCCACGGGCCACCTCGGCGCCGTGGACCTTGACGGTATAGGTGTTGGGCGGCAGGTCGATGTTGTCCCGGGTCCGCACCAGGGGCAGCACGACCCCTATGTCGAGGGCCACTTTGCGCCTGAGGGCCTTGACCCGGTCCAAGAGGTCGCCGCCCCGGGCCGGGTCGACCAGCTCGACCATGTTGTAGGCGACTTCGAGCTCGAGTGGTTCTACTTTCATGTCCCGGGCAAGGCCCTCGGGCGAGTCGGGAGCTGGCGGAGCGGCAGGTTCCTCCGCCTTGGCCGGATCCGGCCCACGGATGTCCTTGTCAGCTGGGAGCCGGCTGGACACCGCCCATACGGTGCCGCCCACAAGGAGGAACGGCAGCTTGGGCAGACCGGGCACCAGGGCCAGGATGCACACGCCGGTGGCGGCGATGCGCACCGACCGGCGCTGGCTGAGCATCTGGGTGAGCAGGTCCGTGCCGAGGTCCGATTCGGTCCCGGCCCGGGTGACGATGATGCCTGTCGACAGAGATATGAGCAGGGCAGGCAACTGGGAGGCGAGGCCGTCGCCGACCGAGAGGAGGCTGTAGGTGTTGATGGCGGTGCTGAAACTGTCGCCATTTTGGAACAGCCCTATGGCGAGGCCGCCCACCAGGTTGATGGCCATGATCACGATGGCGGCGATGGCATCGCCACGTACGAACTTGGAAGCGCCGTCCATCGCCCCGTAGAAGTCCGCCTCGGCCGCAACCTCGCGCCGCCGGCGCCTGGCCTCGTCCCTGTTTATGAGACCGCTGTTGAGGTCGGCGTCGATGGCCATCTGCTTGCCCGGCATGGCGTCGAGAGTGAACCGGGCCGCCACCTCGGCCACCCGGCCGGCGCCGTTGGTGATGACAACGAACTGGATGACGATGATGATGAGGAACACCACCAGGCCGACCACGACGGAGCCGCCGATCACGAAGTGGCCGAAGGCGGCGACGACGTTGCCCGCCTTGGCGTGCAGCAGCACCTGCCTGGTGACGCTCACGTTGAGGGCCAGGCGGTACATGGTCGCCATCAGCAGCAGAGAAGGGAACACCGAGAAGTCGAGGGCGTCCTTCACGTACATGGCGGTGAGCAGTATGACGACCGAGCCCACCAGGTTGAGGGTGATGAGGATGTCGATCAGTGCGGTCGGAAGGGGCACGACCAGCATCACCACCACGCACACCATGGCGGTGGGCACACCCACCAGTGTCAGTCGGTTGCTTCGCAACTCGGAGCTCTCCCGTTCCCCGCCCTGGGCGGGGCCAATTGTCGGTTTTCAGGGCCGGGCCCGTTTCCCTGGGCCGACGAGTCGCGTCCGTGCTGACTGGTTCGCTGCCCTATCGGCAGGCGCAGCGCCGGTGTTAGCCCGAGGGCGCAGGGGCCGCCAGACCTGCGCGTTCGGCCAGTATGCGCTCAGCCGTGCTGGCCGGGATGAGCGATGAAGCCGGCCGGTGCGGTGCACCGTCGATGCGCAGGGACCGCCCGGACGCCTTCAGGCCGTAGATGAAGGTGAGCAGGCGGGCCACCGCCTCGTACAGCTCGGCCGGGATCTCCCGCTCGAGCTCGCAGGCGGCGTACAACGCCCGGGCCAGCGGAGGGTCCTCGACCACCGGCACACGGTGCGCCTCGGCCTCCTCCCGGATACGCAAGGCGAGCAGGTCAGCGCCCTTGGCGACGACGCGGGGAGCCCCGCGCCCCTTCACGTAGCGCAGGGCGACGGCGAAGTGGGTGGGGTTCATCACCACGGCGTCCGCCGCTGCGACGGCGCTCATCATGCGGCTGCGCGACATCTGGCGCTGGCGGCGGCGGATGGCACCCTTGGTGTGGGGGTTGCCTTCGCTGGCCTTGCTCTCCTCTTTGATCTCCTCGCGCGACATCTTGAGCTGGCTGGAGATCTTGCGGAACTGAACCACGTAGTCGAGTGCGGCCAGCACCAGGCCGATCTCGCTCACCTCACGGGCCAGGCCAATGGCTCGGTGGGCCACACTGGTGGCGACGGTGAGGACCGATACGGGCTCGCCCCCGCCGACGAGCCGGAAGAGCCCGGTCATGGTCTGCCAGGCCACCAGGGTGAGCAGCGCCATCCTCACGATCTGCTTGCCCACTTCCCACAGCGAGCGCGGCGACACGATGCGTTTGAAACCGTTCTTCGGGTTGAGCCGCTTGAACGAGGGTTTGAGCGGCGTGAGGGTGACCAGGCCACGGGTCTGGGCCAGGTTGATCACAAGAGCGAGGCCCATGATGGCCAGCAGGACCGGGGCCATGGCCATGAGCGCGCCCGCCAGCCCCTGGCTCACGACCGACATGTCGGCCGGCAGGCTCGGCGACGACATGGCGTCGGGTACCCGCGCCCACAGCCGCTCCAGCAACGCGTAGGTGGAACTGATCGTGTCGGGGACGAGATAGCTGCCCAGGAGGACGACGAGCCAGGTGACGACCTCGGGGGTACGAGCGACGGTGCCGTCCTTGCGGGCCTGCTTCTTGCGCTTGGCTGTCGGCTTTTCGGTCCTCGAGTGCTTGTCGCCCGCCATGGCCTCTCCGGGTGCCCTCTATGGCCTGATGCCGAGGATGCCCAGCCCGTCGGTGACGACCCTGTCCACCAGGGTGCTGGCCGCGCCGGGCAGCAGGGGCAGCCCGACGGCTATCACGGCGAGGGCCAGGGCGATGTTGACCCCGAAACCGAGGGACATGACGTTGAGCTGGGGTGCGCTGCGGGTGAGCAGGCCCAGCGCGACGTAGGCGAGGAACATACAGCCCAGGACAGGGGCGGCGATCTCGAGGGCGGCCACGAAGAAGTAGCCAAGTTCCGACACGAGCGTGGCCGGCACCAGGTGGACGCTGCGGGCGCTCAGGCCCACGGCGCGAAACGAGGTGAGGAAGCCTTTCACGACGACGAGGTCCCCACCGGTGGCGAAGAGCAGGGTGGTGAGCACCAGGTTGTACGTGTTACCCGTGATGGGGTTGGCCGTGCCGCTGATGGGGTCGAAGATCTGGGCTGCAGACAAGCCGCTGCTCACGTCCGAGATACTGCCCGCCGCGCTGAAGACGCCGAAGAGCAGGTAGGTCATGAAGCCGAGGAGCGCCCCGACCACAGCCTGGACCACGAGGCCGGTTATGAAGCCGGCCGTGCTGAGCGAGCCCACCGCCTGTGCGTATGCGGAAGGCGCGCCCCTGTGCGCCGAGGTCATCTGGGCTGTGGCCGCCATGGCCAGTGCCGCCCCGAGGCCGGTGCGGACCAGTAACGGGATCGAACTGGACGAGAACGGGGGTGCGAAGGACAGCCAGGCGCTCGCCCTGACGAGGGCGAACATGAACACGAAAAACGTGCCGGCGGCGAACTGGAACGACACCGCGCCCCGTCAGTTGACCAGTTGGGGCACCAGAGCGAACAGCTGCTCGGTGAAGCCGACGAGGGTGCTTATCATCCAGTGGCCCGCCACCACGATCGCCAGCGCCACCCCGGCCATCTTGGGCACGAAGGTGAGGGTCGCCTCCTGGATCGAAGTTATGGACTGGATGAGCGACACGGCCAGGCCGACGGCGAGAGCGGTGAGCAGCATGGGTGCCACGAGCTCCCCTGTGATGGTGAGCATCCTCACGGCGATGTCGACGACTGTGCTGTCTGTCATTGGTTGTCTCCGGTCGGTGGGCCCAGGTCGGGAAGGGGGGTTGTCAATGGAAACTGGCCAGAAGGGATTGGACAACCAGTGCCCAGCCATCGACGAGTACGAACAGCAGCAGTTTGAAAGGCAGCGACACCAGCGACGGCGGGAGCAGCATCATGCCGAGCGACAGGAGCGTCGAGCTCACCACCAGGTCGATGACGAGGAACGGGACAAAAACCACGAAACCGATGATGAAGGCGGTGCGCATCTCGGACAGGGCGAAGGCCGGCACTACCGCCGCCATGGGCAACTGCGAAGGGCTCTTGGGCTTGGGCCCGTTCTCGAAGATGGCCAGGTCGTCGGCCTTGGTCTGGCGCAGCATCCATTGCTTGATCGGGGCCTGAGCGTCTGTGTAGGCCTGCTCGGCGGTTATCTTGCCGTGCAGGTAGGGCTGCACGGCGTCCTTGTTGACTTGGCTTATCACGGGCGACATGACGAAGAGCGACAGGAAGAGGGCCAGGCCGGCCAGCAACTGGTTGGGTGGCACGTTGGTCAGCCCCAGGGCCTGGCGGGTCAGTGAGAGCACGATGATGATGCGGGTGAAGCTGGTCAGGAGTATCAACAGCGAGGGGGCGACCGCCAGGAGGGTGAGGGCGATCATGATGGTGATGCTCTGGCTGGGCTTGCCGAGCGTGCCCCCGAGGTTCACGCTGACGGTCCCACCGCCTGCCTTGGCCGGGGCGGAGGGCGAGCTCGGTTGAGCCGGCGGGCTGGCCGTCACGGGCGTGGCCGAGCCGGGGCCTGCCTGGTTCGCAACGTTGCCGGCGGGGGCCGTCGTTGCGGCCGGCACCGTGGTGGCGGCGGGGACCGTGGTGGCTGCCTGCCCTGTGGCCGCCTGCGTGGCTGCTTGCCCTGTGGCCGCATGCGTGGCTGCCTGCCCCCTGCGGTGCCCGGCGGCAGGGGTTGCAGGCACGCGGTGAGGCCCGGTCGTGGTCGTGGTCGTGACCGGTGCCGCGCTGGCCGCCCCGGTACCGGTGAATGGCACCAAGGCCAAGGCCAGGGCCGCCATGAGACCGACAGCGGCCATGGCGCAAGCCACGAAGACCGATCGTTTCCTGAGTTTTTGCACGGCGCTCCGAGTGGTTGGAGCGCGGGAACTACCGTCTTACGGTCCGCTCCCGCAGCGATTCGATGACCAGCTTCCATGCGTTTTCGGGTTGGCCGCCCGCAGAGGGCAAGACCTCCGTGGAGGTCGGCATCCGGCCGGCCTCTGGAATTATGTCGGCGAGGGTCAACAGCGGCGCGTCCAGCCCGGCACTGCCCGGGACGCCGGCGGCGGTCATGCCGGGGTCGGCCATGGAGTGACCGTCCGCATCGGGGCCGTCGAAGGCGTCTTCGCGTTGGAGCTCGCCTAGCAGGTTGACGGCACGCTCGGTGACGCCGAGCATGTAGCGCCGCTCCCCGGTTTGTACCACGACCACCCAGGCTCCTTTGGCCAGTGGGCGCCGGTACACGACGTCCAGCAGGGGAGCCTGCCGG